>DASWFM010000125.1:0-6684 GCA_036394235.1 Solirubrobacteraceae bacterium
CGACCGCGGCGGTGCGGTTGCCTCTGACCGCCGTCGTCGGCCCCGCCAGGCCCCGCAGGCCCTGGATGAACAGCGAGAAGGCAATGATGTAAAGGACGCTGAGGAACGACGGGTCCTGCAGAAAGCTGCTCGCCAGCGGCACGCTCATCCGCCTTTGACCTCCTCATCCGCCTCGGGCTTCGACTTCGGCTTGGACTTGAACATCTCGAGCATGCGGTCCGTGACGAGGAAGCCGCCGACGATGTTGATCGTCCCGAACGCGATCGCGATCACGAGGATCACCTTGTTGAAGGTGCCGTTGCCCGCCAGGCCGATCACCAGCAGGCCACCGAGCAGCACGATGCCGTGGATCGCGTTGGTGCCGGACATCAGCGGCGTGTGCAGCGTGTTCGGCACCTTCGAGATCACCACGAAGCCGATGAACCCGGCCAAGACGAGGATCGCGAGGTTCGTGGTCAGGGTGCTGGCGAGGATCACGACTGCCCGGCCCCCTCGGCGGCCGCCCCGCCGGCGGCCGCCTCGACCGCGGCGCGAGCGCCCTCGTTGACGATCTCCCCACCCCTCACGATGCAGGCACCCTTCACGATCTCGTCCTCCCAGTCGAGCTGCAACGTGCCGTCCTCGGCCACGAACAGCTCGAGCAGGGCCTGTACGTTGCGGGCGAACAGCTGCGAGGAGTGCTCCGCCATGCCGGCCGGCAGGTTCAACGGCGAGACGATCTTGACCTCGTGCCTGATAACCGTCCGGCCGGGCTCGGTCAGCTCGGCGTTGCCCCCGGCCTCGCCCGCCATGTCGATGATCACGGAGCCGGGCTTCATGCCCTCGATCGCCTCGGCCGTGACCAGCCGCGGCGCCGGGCGGCCCGGCACCAGCGCGGTCGTGATCACCACGTCGAAGCCCTTGATCGCATCGGTCAGCGCCTGCTGCTGTCGGGCCCGCTCCTCCTCGGTCAGCTCTCGCGCGTAGCCACCCTCGCCGCTGGCCTCCAGACCGAGGTCGAGCCACTGCGCGCCGAGCGATTCGACCTGCTCGGCAACCTCGGGACGGACGTCGTAGCCCGTCGTCCGTGCGCCCAGGCGCTTCGCCGTGGCCAGCGCCTGCAGCCCCGCCACGCCGACGCCCAGCACCAGCACCTTGGCCGGCGGGATCGTGCCCGCCGCGGTCATCAGCATCGGAAAGAAGCGCCCGATCTCCTCGGCGCCCAGCAGCGCCGCGCGGTAGCCCGCGACGTTGCTCTGCGAGGACAGCGCATCCATCGCCTGGGCGCGGGAGATTCGCGGGATCGCCTCCATAGCGAAGGCTGTGGCGCCCGCGTCGGCAAGCGCCTTGGTCGTCTCGGGACTCGTCAGCGGCGCCAGGAACCCGATCAGGATCGAGCCCTGGCCGAGGCCTCGGATCGCCGCCGCGTCCGGCGGAGCGATCGTCAGCACCGCGTCGCAGCCCCAAACCGCCGCGGCGTCCGGCGCGATCTTGGCGCCCGCCGCGGTGTAGGTGTCATCGTCGAGCAGCGCGCCCTCGCCCGCGCCCGTTTGCACGAGCACCTCGAGGCCCTTCGCCTGCAGCTTTCCGACCACCTCCGGTACGAGCGCGACGCGATGCTCGCCCGCGGCGGTCTCCTTGGGCACACCGATCCTCATCGAGACGCGAGAACGTACCCGATCACGTGGACGCGCGACGGCTCGCCCGGGCCGGCCGAGCGAGGGATGCCGCTGCCGCTCGATCTAGAATCGGCGTTGAGGGCCCTGCGATGACCGTCAACCTGACCCGCATCTACACGAAGCTCGGCGACGGCGGGGAGACGCATCTCGGCGACATGAGCCGCGTCTCGAAGCTGCACCCGCGGGTCGAGGCCTACGGCACGGTCGACGAGCTCAACGCCCAGATCGGCCTGGCGCTGCTGGCAGAGGGGATGCCCGAGCAGTTCTCCGAGTGGCTCGCCCGCGTGCAGAACGACTTGCTCGACATCGGCGCAGACCTGTCCGTGCCGCCTCCCGCGGATGCCTCCACGGAGGAGGCCAGGGCGCGGCTGCGCGTAGGGCCGGACTACACCGTCTGGCTGGAGAACGCCTGTGATCAGGTAAACGACATGCTTCCGCCGCTGCGCTCCTTCGTGATCCCGGGCGGTACTCCCGCGGCGGCCCAGCTGCATGTCTGCCGCACCGTCTGCCGCCGCGCCGAGCGCCGCACGATCGCCGTCGGCGAGGACGTCAACCCCGAGGCGGTCCGCTACCTGAACCGGCTGTCGGACCTGCTGTTCATCCTCAGCCGGGCCGTCAACGCCACGGCCGAGGACCGCGCCGAGCCGCTGTGGGATCCCGGCGCCCACGGCACCGGCCCCGCCGAGTAGCGTCCTACGGGCGGGCCGCCGTGGTGCTTTCGCCGAGCTGCGGCCGGGAGTAGCTGCTCGGGCGTAGACGCTCGGACAGACGCAGCCCTCCGACCGCCAGTGCCATCCACAGCGAGGCCAGCAGTACCCCTCCGAGCACGTCGCTCGGCATGTGCAAGGACAGCACCAGCAGGGCGGAAGCGACGGCGATCACGAACACCACGCCGAGCAGCGCCACGGCCTTGCGCAGCCCCTGCGGGGCGACGAGCACCGCGCAGAGCGCCAGCGCCGTCGCAGCCGTCGTGTGGCCACTCGGCCAGGAAGCCGCGCCGACCACCGCGCCGCCGACGTGATCGTGCCGGTGGGCCAGCAGCGGCTTGAGCAGCTCGGCGCTGAGCGGAGCGAGCGCGAGCACGCCGGCTGCCGCCACCGCGACCCGGGGGCGTTCGCGGGCGACCGCTACGGCGATCAGCGCGATTCCCCAAAGGATGAACAGGGGGGCGTCGAGCAGGTGCAGCAGGAATTCCGAGGCCGAGTCGATCCGCGGGCGGCTGAGCGTCGTGACTTCGTATAGGGCGACCGCGTCTTTGAACCGCGCCGCCGGGATCAGCTCTGCCACCGACCAGACCAGTGCCAGGCCGATCACGAGCAGCCCCGCGACGACGAGCGCGTTGAGCGGGCTGGCCGCGGCCGGGGAGCCGCGTTCCTGCTCGGCGACCTGCCCAGCGCGGGCAGGGGCGGTGTAGGCCTGGCTGCTCATCAGCCAGAGGGTAGGCCAGATCCTTAACGGGGCCTGAAAGGGCGGGCTCAGCGGCCGGGCGGGCTCAGCGGCCGGGCGGCGAGATCGGCAGCGGCCGTCCGGCCAGCGCGGTCAGCGCCTGAGCGGTCACCCACACCGGTGTCTGCCCGCCGGTCCGCGAGTAGCGGACGCTGCCGTCCCCCATGACGAGGCTCTGCAGATACGCCAGCGGACCGGCGCTGCCGGCGCGGTGCACCCGCGCGGGGGCCTGGCCCGCCGCGATGAGGCCCTGGATGGCCCACGCGGTGGACTGGGCGTTCGAGGTGCCGCCGGCCTCCTGCGGGAAGCCGCCGTCGAGGTTCTGGGCACGCCGCAAGTAGGCGAGCGCGCGGGGCAGGACCGCGGCGCGGCGGGGAGCGGCCGCGGCGAGTGCCTGCATCACGGCGGCCGTGTCGTCGACGTCGCTTCCCCCGCCGCGGGTGGCGAAGCCGAAGCCACCGTCGGCGTCCTGCTGCCGCGCCAGCCAGCGGCCCGCCGCCGAGACGCTCGCCGAGCGCGGCGCGTAGCCGGCGGCCCGCAGGGCCAAGAGGCCGAAGGCGGTTAGGTTCGCAAGGTGCCCGAAGGACCCGTCCGGTGCACGGAAGGCGAGCAGCCGTTTGACGGGATCCCCTCCCGGCAGCGAATGGACGGACACCCCGCAGGCGTGCAGTGCGAGGACCGTCCGCTCGAGGTCGCCCGCGCCGCTCAGCGCCGCCGCTTCCGCGTCGATCGAGTCGATCACTGTGTGCCCGTTCCGACTCACGGTGAGGGGGCTCCTGCCCGCCGCCGCCATGCCCATCGCCGCCCATGCGGAGTAAAGCTCGGCGCTGTGCAGCCGCGGAGCGGCGCCGAAGCCTCCGTCGGAGTTCTGCGCGAAGACCAGGTAGGCGAGCTCCCGCCCGACGAGCGAGCGGGCGACCTCGCCGCGCGGGCCGCCCGCGGTGCCCGCCGGCGTGCTCGCGCCGGCACAGGCCGTCACCCCCAGAGCCAGCACAGGCACGCAGAGCATCAGCGCGATCGCCGCCGGCGGCCCGCCGAGCAGCGCCGGCGCGGGCAGCCCTCGCGGCGGCGCCGGGGCCTCTCCGTCCGCCCAGGTGACCTGCAGCCGGGCCCGTACGCGCATCAGCATCCGAAGCAGCCCCGGCCCGAATGCGAGCCCGAAGGCGAAGCTGGCAGCCACGTGGGTCAAATCGAAGGCCACAGCGGAGCCGAGGACGAGGCCGAAGCCGGCAAGGCTGTGGTTGCCGGTGCCGGTCCAGGTGTAGAGGTCGACGACGAGGTTGAACATCTCCGCTGCGGCCGCGCATGCGAGCGCCAGCACGAGCGCCGGTGGACGACGGCCGCGGAGCAACCCGCCGAGGCCGGCGCCGAACAGCCCCACGAGACCCCAGCCGAGCATCTGCCACGGAGTCCAAGGGCCCTCGCCGAGGAGGATGTTGGAGGCGAGCGCTGAGATGGCGCCGATCGCGAAGCCGGGGCGCGCGCCGAATGCGAGGCCGCCGACGAGCACGATCGCCGTGATCGGCTTGACGTCGGGAACCGCTGCAAAGGCGTCGCGGCCCAGCGCTGCGAGCGCTGCGAGGGTCGCGACCACGGCGACAAGCTTCGCGGGGGGTTGGCTGCGCTCATACCACCAGAAGGCTGCGGCCAGGCCGGCGAGGACGATCGCGAAGGAGGCGAGCTGCCAGCTCATCCCCCGGCCGCCAGACGCTCGCCCGTGATGACTGCGGGCGCCCGGCGAGCCTCCTGCAGCAGCGCCGCTCCCTGATCGGGCAGCAGCGCTCCCCCCGCGCCGCCGAGGATGCGGGCGGTCTCGGTCGCGAAGTACCAGCCTCCGGCGAGGATCTCGCCGATCGGCCCGTCTGCGATCACGCGTCCGTCGGCCAGCAGCACGGCGCGCTGCGCCAGGGCCGCCGCGAACTCGGCGTCGTGGGTCGCGACGATCACCGCGGTGCCCTCGGCCGCCTGGCAGCGCAGCCGCGCGGCGAGCTCCTGCTTGGCGAGGCGGTCCATCCCCCGGGTGGGCTCGTCGAGCGCCAGGATTGCGGGCCGCTCCTCCTCCTTGCCCAGCACCACGGCGAGCGCAAGCCGCTGGCGCTCCCCGCCGGAGAGGTCGCGCGGGTGACGCTCGGCGAGCGCCGTCAGGCCGAACGGAGCCAGTGCCTCGGCGGACGTCTCTTCGGAGACGCGCTCGTGCAGCAGGTAATCACCGGGGTTCTGCAGTAGCAGCGCCACTCTCCCGCTGCTCGAGACCTTGCCGCGCGTCGGAGCGAGCAGTCCGGCGGCGTGTCGCAGCAACGTGGACTTGCCGGCGCCGTTGCGACCCATCAGTGCGACCGCCTCCCCCGCCTCGATCCGCAGCTCCACGCCGCGGAGAACCGCGGGCCCGTCACGAAGCTCGTGCCAGAGTCCCTTCATCTCCAGGGCCGCCGGCGGACCTGCGCGGCGCGTGGCGCTGCGCAGCCGAGCGAGCGGTCCGGGTCCCGACGGGACGCTCTCGGGCGATCCCACGGGCTCCGGTGAGGGCAGCAGACCATGGCGGCGCAGCGTCGCGCGAGCCTGCTTGACGCCGGCCGGAGGCGGGGCGAGGCCCGCGCCTGCGATCAGCCGCGCGGCGGGCGTCTGCAGGGAGGGCTCCTCGGCGGCGGCCCATTCGAGGAAACCCGAGGGGTCCCGATCGCAGGCGATCGCGCCGTCCACCATCGCGATAACGCGGTCGGCAGCGCCGAGGCAACGCTCGAGGCGGTGCTCGATCAGCAGCACGGCGGTGTCCGACTCCTGGTTGAGGCGCCGCAGCTGCCAGATCAGCTCGTCGCCGGCCACGGGGTCGAGCTGCGAGGTGGGCTCATCGAGCAGCACCAGCGGCGGCCGCGCGACCAGCGCGGCCGCCAGAGCCACGCGCTGCTGCTCGCCCCCCGAGAGCTCCGCGGTGGGCCGGTCGAGCAGCTCGCCGATGCCCAGCGCGAGCGCCGCCTCCTCGACGGCGCGGGCGACCGCCCCCGCGCCGCGGCCGAGGTTCTCGACGGCAAGGGCGAGCTCGGCACGGACCGTGGACATCACGACCTGCGTCTCGGGGTCCTGGAGCAGCGTCCCCGCGACGGCGCCGATCGCAGCGGGGGGATGCTCACGGGTATCCAGGCCGGCGACCGTCACGCGGCCGCCGAAGGTGCCGCCGTGAAAGTGCGGCACGAGCGCCGCCGCGGCTCGCAGCAGGGTCGACTTGCCCGACCCCGAGCGGCCCGCCAGCACGCAGAACTCGCCCGGCGCCAACGCCAGGCTGACGTCCCTGAGCGCGCGCCGCGCCGCTCCGGGATAGGAGTAGGAGACCTGCTCGAAGCTCAGCACGCTCACGGCTCGATGCCCCTGCGGTCGGCGAAGGGCGCAAGCGCGACGAGCAGGATCAGCGCGGCCAGCGCGAAGGTCGCCGGCTTCGTGGCGATCGAGACGAGTGGGTAGGCATGAAAGCCTCCAGCCCCTCCCACGCTCGCGAGCAGCGCAAGCACCGGCAGCGCAAGTGCGGCGAAAGCGAAGGCGAAGTCGTGGCGGGACGTCGGGCGTAGCGGGCGCACTTGCGCTGCCG
>DASWFM010000126.1:0-5276 GCA_036394235.1 Solirubrobacteraceae bacterium
ATCTCGGCGCCACGATGGTGGGCCTATCGCCTGCGACTGGCGACGCTCGCCACCAGGCGCAAGTTCCTGGCGCGCAGCTAGTCGGAGCCCTCGAGGCGGCGGGCACAACGCCGCCGCACGCGACCGCGTGCCGATCAGCTCCCGTTGCTAGCAGGCGCCCGTCAGATCCTTTGCTACACGGTTCGGTACGGTTCCGTGCCCGTTCGCCGCTCGGATCGGGCACCGCAAGAATGCACTCCCGCTCGTGACGAACCCCCAGCGTCCGGCGACCCGACGCACGATCGCGATCCCGTTCGCCGCCCACCGCAGGCACGATCGGCCGCCCAGGAATGACTCCGAACCCCACGTCGAGTCGACCGTGGAGACATATACACGGGTGCACCTCAAAGGGATTCCACGAGTAATCGCCGGTCCACAGGAACGTCGGCTGCCACTACCAAAGCATTGGGCCTTCGGCGATGTCAACGCGGCCACAATCGCCGCCTTCTGCTCAGGATCGGCCAGCCGCTTCGCTGCGGCGACGCCGGGAACCAACCACAGCGCAAGGCCGCAGAGACACGCGACGACGATGGGTCTCGCTCCGGGGCGGTGCCTCACTCTGCGACCTTTCCTGGCCCCGCCTGCTGCAGCGTCTTGGTCTGCGCTTCGATCGCTTCGAGGATCGTCTTCAGGCCGCCCTTCGTTTCAGTGTTCAGTGCGTCCAGGATCGCCTGCGTGTCGGTGAACGTGTGTTCTGAGCGAGCGTCGGAGGCGATCGACTGCACGTCCTGCCCGACCATGATGATCGACAGCAGAACCAGCTGGATGAACGTCTGAGCCACCCACGCGACGATCAGGATCAGACCTGGCTTCGTGAGAAAGGCGGGTACATCGCCCTTCGTCAGGGCACCGGCCTCGATGAGGATTGCCGGGAGGCTCGTCAGGGCGATCAGGGAGAAGATGTACGCCATCGCCATCGACCCCACAGCGTGGGTGATCACGACGGCGAGCTTGGCGTTGAAGCCCTCGACCTCGCGCATGGCGCGCCTGATTTCCGACGGGCTGAAGCGGACCGCCCTCGACAGATGGGGGCGTGTTCTGATGCCCACCGGAGGCGTTGTGGAGACGGGCCCTCGCGGCGCAGCGGCACTGACGTTCTGCGGTGTCATCGGTTGTCCCTTCGTCAGTTCATCAGCGTGAGTGCCGCTGCTACTCCTGGGCTGGTCGCGCGCGTCGTGATCGTCAACGCGAATACGTCCACCTGTTCGACCCACCCCCACGAGGTTCCTGCCCCTTGTCCCGAGCGCGTCGAGGGAGATCCCTCGGGCGGACGATCCTGTGGCTGGGCGCGCCCGCCCGCATCGAGGGGTTCGTCGCGTTCAAGCCGACCGAAAACCGCCCAAATTGCGAGAATTCGGCGCCCGAGGTTCCCCGGAGTTACTAGCGTTTCGCTGATGGCTCCGCCGGAAGGCAGCGAAGAAACGGGTCTGCTTCTCGAGGGCATTCCGCAGAGCGCAAACGCGCTGGGCTCGGCCGCTGCCCCGGTTACGCTTCAGTACTTCGGCGACCTGCAGTGCCCCTTCTGCAGGGACTTTACGCTCGAGCTTCTGCCCTCGATCATCCAGCGCTGGGTGCGTGCGGGCGATCTGCGGATCGAGTACCACGCCCTGGAGACGGCGACCGGAGAGCCCGAAGTGTTCGTGGCCCAGCATATTGCGGCGCTCGCGGCCGGCAAGCAGGACAAGGCCTGGTACTTCATCGAGACCTTCTACCGCGAGCAGGGCGAAGAGGGCTCGGGCTACGCCACCGACACATTCCTCGAAGGCATCGCCGGCGAGATCCCGGACCTGAACCTTTCGCAGTGGAGCAGCGACCGCGCTGACCCGAAGCTGGCCAACGAGATCGCTGCGGACGAACAAGCCGCGATAAGTGCCGGCCTGAACGGCACCCCGTCGTTCCTGATCGGCAGGAGCGGCGGCGCGATGACCGCGTTCTCCCCGACCGATCTGGCGTCGTTCGATGCAGCGATCGAAAGGCTCCGCGACACCTGAGTGCTGCTCGACGAAGTCGTCCTCGCAGCGCCGCCCACCCTCGTTCCGTCAAGGTGCACGCGCCCCTCCGGCTTCACACGCCCCTCCCTTAGACTCCCGCGAGCATGACCGCGCTCGACATGCACGGCCGTACCGCTTTCATCACCGGCGCCGCCCGAGGCATCGGCGCGGCTACCGCGGAGCGCCTCCACGCGCGTGGGGCGAACGTGGCGCTCGTGGGCCTCGAGCCTGACCGGCTCGCCGCGAACGCCGCGAAGCTCGGCGAGCGGGCGATCGCGCTGGAGGCCGACGTGACGGACCTGTCTGCGCTGCAGCGCTGCGTCGCGCAGACCGTCGAGCGCTTCGGGTCGATCGACGTGGCAGTCGCCAATGCCGGCATCGCCTTCACGGGGACCCTTGCGACGGCTCCCGTGGAGCAGGTCGAGCGGACCCTTGCGGTGAACCTGCTCGGCGTCTGGCGTACCGACCGCGCGGTCGTCGCCGAGATCATCCGCAGCCGCGGCTACCTGCTGAACATCTCCTCGCTCTCGGCCGTCACCCACGCCCCGATGATGGGTCCCTACACGGCCGCCAAGGCCGGCGTCGAGGCCCTGACCGACTCGCTGCGCGTCGAGCTGGCGCCGTCGGGCGCCGCGGTCGGCTGCGCCTACTTCGGCTTCCTCGATACCGACCTCGTCAAAGCCGGCTTCTCCCAGCCCTCCGCGCAGGGTCTGACCGAGCGGCTGCCCGGGTTCATGGCGAAGCCCGCTCCTCTCTCAATCGCGATCGACGCCATCGAGCGCGGTGTCGCGAAGCGCTCCCCGCGCCTCTGGGCGCCGCGCTGGGTCGCGCCGATGCTCTACCTGCGCGGCCTGCTCCAGCCGCTTAGCGAAAGGCAGGCGACCTCCGACATGGAGGCGCTGCGCGAGAACGTCAGGATCGCCGAGACATCCACGGAGGCCCAGAACCTGGACCCCGTCCTCGGCGTGGCCGCCAGCGCACTGAGCACGCCGGCGGCCGCTCCCGAGACTGCCCGCCGCTAGGCGTCCTCGCCCGGCGACGTCTCGGCGTCCTCGCCGTCGGCGAGGATCCGGTAGAGGTCTTTCCGCGCCTGCGCAAGGACCTCCCGGGCTTGCGCCACCTGGGACTCGCTGCCCGTGCGCATGACCTGCGCGAAGGCGAAGGCGACCTCCCGCATCAGCTTGCCGAGCTCCCTCGCCCCCTGGCTGAACTCATCGCTCAGCTGCTCCCACGGAGCGGGCAGCGAGGAGTCACGCTCGGCGAGCACCTGACGGCCCGCATCGGTGATCGCGAACAGCTTGCGCCCCTCGCTCTCCTCGGTCCGGATCAGGCCCTCGTCCTCGAGCTGCGACAGCGCCGGGTAGACCGAGCCGGGGCTCGGGCTCCAGACCCCGGCGCTGCGCTCCTGCACCTCCTGCATGATCTGGTAGCCGTTGCGCGGCTCCTCGGCGAGCAGCAACAGCGCCGCCGTGCGGATGTCTCCGCGGCGCGCCCTGCGACCACGGCCGCGCGGTCCGCGCCCGGGGCCGAAGCCGCCGAACTCGTGACCGCCCGGCCCGAAGCCGTGACGGCGGTGGCGGCAGCGACCCGGTCCGCCCTGTCTCTCTTCGTGATAAACGTGCATCGTTGCTCCTATCGTGAACTATCTAGTGCCTATCACGATATATCGTTATGTATCGGATTTCAAGTCCTCTCCTGGCCTGTTGGGGCGCAGACCGGCGAGATCAAGGAGCGCGCGGCTCAAGTCCTCTCCCCGCCTGTCAGGGCGCACGCCGGCGAGAGATCAAAGAGCCCGCGGCTGGACGCACGCCGCGGGGGACGTGGCCCAAATTCTCTTTATCTGCAGGCCCGGCTACGCCGCGGCTGTGCCGTAGCGTTCGGCTGCCCGGACGCGCGCCTTGGCCGCCTCGACCTCGCGGTCTTTGGGCGGGGCGTTCGTCACGAGGTGCTCGAGCAGGTGCCGGGAGACCGCGGCGACCTCCTCGATGGCCTGATCGAAGAACTCGGCGTTGGCCGCCGAGGGCTTCGTGAAGCCGCTGATCTTGCGGACATACTGCAGCGCTGCGGCCCGGACCTCGTCATCGCTGGCGGCGGGCTCGAAGTTGTAGAGGGTGCGGATGTTTCGACACATGGGCCGATCGTAGCGCCGCCTGCCGGGGATCAGTGGCGGAAGTGCCGGCGGTCGGTCGCGACCATCGTCGCGCCTGCGGCGTCGACGGCAGCGACAACGTCCTCGTCGCGCACCGAGCCGGCGGGCTGGATGATCGCGGCGATGCCCGCCTGCAACGCGAGCTCGGGTCCGTCGGCGAAGGGGAAGAAGGCATCGGAGGCCAGCGCCGCGCCGGCGAGCAGCTCAGGCTGGGCGTCCCGGGCCTTCTCGACGGCGATCCGCACGGCGTCCACGCGGCTCATCTGCCCCGCGCCGATCCCTACGGTGGCGCCGCCGCGGGCCAGCACGATCGCGTTGGAGCGGACGTGGCGGCAGACCGTCCAGGCGAACAGCATGTCGGCCCACTCCTGCTCGGTCGGCTGCCGTGCGGAGATCGTGCGCATCTCGAGTCGCGTCTCCGAGACGGTGTCACGATCCTGCACGAGGCGCCCGCCGAGCACCGGCTTTCCTTCCGCTTCGCTGCTCGGCGCGGGCCAGTGGGGCAGCTCCAGCAGGCGCACGTTCTTCTTCGCCTGCAACAGCTCGAGCGCGGCGGGCTCGTAGCCGGGGGCGAGCAGCACCTCGATGAACTGCTCGCCGAGCTCGCCGAGAGCGGGGGGCGCCTGTCGCTGGCCACCCGCCGGCGGCTGGCTTCCCGGGCGTTCGCCACCACGGCCCGCTATGACGCCGCGATCTCCGGGTGGTTCGCCTCCGGTCACGATCCGCTGCCGGCGTCCTTCAGCGAGGCGTTCGAGAAGGTCACGGACCTCCGCTACGGCGAGAATCCCCAGCAGCAGGCCGCCTTCTATGCGCGCGTGGGCGCACCGACCCATCTGCTGGCGGGCGTCAACCAGCTCCATGGCAAGGAGCTGTCCTTCAACAACCTGCTCGACCTGAACTCGGCACGAGAGCTGGTGGAGGAGTTCGAGGTTCCCGCCTGCGCGATCATCAAGCACAACAACCCCTGCGGCTGCGCGGTCGGCGAGAGCGTCCAGGACGCCTACGAACGGGCCTTCGCATGCGACCCGCAGAGCGCCTACGGCGGCGTGATCGCCCTCAACCGCCGCGTCGACGAGGCCTGCGCGGAACGGCTCGGC
>DASWFM010000127.1:0-9574 GCA_036394235.1 Solirubrobacteraceae bacterium
CACGCTCTACGTAGACGGCACCTCGCGTCTGCTCGGCGCGCACAAGTTCTCTGACGTGACCGAGATCAACGAGCTGATGGAGCTGCTCGAGCGCCGGGTCGCGCTGCTCGAGGTGATGCGCGCCGCGCTCGGGGAGCGCGGCGTCTACGTGCGCATCGGTCACGAGAACGAGCTCCCCGCGATGCGTTCGCTCGCCGTCGTTGCCACCGGCTACGGGGTGGCCCAGCGCAAGATCGGAACCGTGTCCGTGATCGGACCCGTGCGCATGGACTACGCGGGCGCGATCGCCACGGTGCGCGAGGCGGCGCACGAGCTCTCGCGCTTCGTCGAAGACACCTATGCCGAGAACTGACCAGACGAGCATGCCGCGCGACCCCTATGAGGTGCTCGGCGTCGGGCGGGACGCCTCCGAGCAGGAGATCAAGAAGGCCTTTCGCCAGCTCGCCCGAGAGCTGCATCCGGATGTCAACGCGCATGACCCGGACGCCGAGGAGAAGTTCAAGGACGCGGCCGAGGCATACGAGATCCTCTCCGACGCCGAGCGGCGCGCCACGTACGACCGCTACGGTCACGAGGGCCTGAGATCGGGGGGCTATTCGCCCAACTTCGAGGGCTTCGGCTCGATCGCCGACCTTTTCAACGCCTTCTTCGGCGGCGGCGCCGTGGGCGGACGAGCGGGACCCGCGCAGGGCGGCGACATCGCCGTGGCGCTCGAGATCGACCTGAACGAGGCGGCGAGCGGGGTGACCAGGAAGGTGGCCTTCGACGCGATCGACCGCTGCGAGCGCTGCCACGGCAACGGCGCCGAGCCGGGCACGCCGATCGAGACCTGCGAGCGCTGCGGCGGCTCGGGCCAGCTGCGGGCAGTCAGCCAGACGATGCTCGGACAGATGGTCCGGACGATGGTGTGCGATCGCTGCCACGGGGACGGCAAGGTGCCGGTCGAGCCCTGCCGGCGCTGCCAGGGCCGCGGCGAGGTGCGGGCGTCGCGGGAGCTCGAAGTGCAGGTGCCCGCCGGCATCTCCGACGGACAGCGGATCAGGGTCGGAGGCCAGGGCAGCGCCGGACACGCCGGTGCGCCGCCGGGAGACCTGTACGTGCTCGTGGGCGTCCGCGAGGACGAGCGGTTCGTACGTGAAGGAGACGACCTGATCACGGCCCTGGACGTGCCCGCGCCACTCGCCGCGCTCGGCACCCAGCTCGAGGTGCCCACGCTCGATGGCACGACGACGGTCGACCTTGTAGCAGGCACGCAGCCCGGCGAGGTGCTGACGGTGAGAGGCGAGGGGATGCCGAGCCTGCGCCGCGGACGCCACGGAGACCTCCGCGTCGTTATCAACGTGCTGGTGCCGCGGCGCCTGAAGCCCGAGCAGCGCGAGCTGCTGGAACAGCTCAACGAGAGCCTCACCGAGGAGAACCTGCGCTCGGGCGAGTCGATGTTCTCGAAGCTGCGCCGGGCCTTCGGCAGCCAGGCCGCGTGATCCGCCTCGCCGTTCGGGTACCGCGCGAGCAGGCCGAGGTCGTGCTGGCCGAACTGCTCGACCTGGCACCGGCCGGAGTCGAGGAGCTGGCAGTTGACGGCGGGCGCATCGAGTACGCCGTTTACGGGCCGCCTGGGGAGCTGCCAGCCCTGCCCGACCTGCGGGCGCTCGCGGGCGGCGCCACGGTTGAGATCTCCACGAGCGAGATCGCAGACGACTGGCAGGAGCGCTGGCGCGAGTTCCACAAGCCGGTTTTGATCGAGGCGCCGCAAACGGCGGTCGGCGCGCAGCTACGCGCCCTCCCGGCGATTCGGGTGCGGCCCCCATGGGAGCCCGCGGCCGGCGCGGAGGCGGATGCGATCGAGCTCGTGATCGACCCCGGCCAGGCCTTCGGCACGGGCGGCCATGCGAGCACGAGGCTCTGCCTCGCCCTGCTGCTGGAGCTCGCCGACGCAGACGGGACGGAGCTCGCGGTGCTGGACGTGGGCACGGGCTCGGGCGTCCTCGCGATCGCCGCGGGACGGCTCGGCTTCGCACCGCTGCTCGGACTCGACAACGAGGCCGAGAGCGTCGAGGCGGCGGCCGTGAACGCAACCGCCAACGACGTCGAGCTGCAAAGCGAGCGGTTCGATCTTCGCGACGAACCGCTGCCCTGGCTGGGCGGAGCCCCGCGTAACGCATCGGAAGCGCCGGCGCGCGGGACGCTGCTGATAGCGAACCTGTTGCGGCCTCTGCTGCTCGAGCTCTGCGAGACGATCGAAAGACCCCCGGCGGGTCTGATCGCAGGCGGCCTACTGATCGCGGAGCTCGACGAGGTCGCCCGCGCCTACGCCGGGAGGCACGGGCTTCTCGAGCGACGCCGCCGGACCGAAGGCGACTGGGGCGCGCTGTGGCTCGCCCCGCCGCCCGGTCTGGCCGCTTAGCCCCACTCATCGGCCGCTTGGCCCTACGCATCGCTGCCGAGGGGCAACGGTGCCCTGACCGCCGTGGCGATCGGGGAGCCATCGCCTGTCGTCTCGCTGCGAAGCGGGGCCGGCAGGCGCGGGACGCCCCAGCCCCCCAACCGGCCCTCGTGAACGTCGCGCTCTGCGGCGAAGACGACGCGTGCCCGGCCAGGGTGCTCCCAGCTCTGCGGGTAGCTGCCCGCATAGGCATGACACGCCGACAGCAGCAGATCGGCGCGCCGTGCGCACTCCCGCGCCCGCGGGGCATCACGGCACACGAACACGACCGCGGGCACGGCCCGCCCGCCGCGGCGATAGCGCTCCACGAGCTCGGCCCATCCGGACAGGAAGTGGTCATAGCGCTCGACCTTGTTCGCCCATCCAGGTCGCGCGCACCTGTCGTCGAGCTCGATCAGCAGGTCGATGTCCGGCCGGTCGGGGCGAGGACCGGAGAGGACGATCGTTGCGTCGGGCCGAATCGTCTCGAAGCGCTCGGCCTCGACGCGGTCCCCTGACGGGATCGTGCGCAGGAAGTCATGGGCCGCGCGGCCCCCGGGGAGCGCCAGGCCATCCGGCCCGGGTGGCCGTCCGCGCGGACGCGGGGGGACGAGCGCCGAGAGGTGCGCCCCTCGAATCTCCCTGGCATCGGTCAGCGACGCAAGCGCCAGAGCCCAGCCCGCGGCGTGGAGGGAACGGCGGACCCGGCCGAGCCCCTGCTCACCGCCCTCACCGCTGGACCACGACGGCCGCGCTGTCGGACCCGCCGGCGTTCCCCCTCCGCGCTCAGCGGCTTCGAGCAGCAACCGCTCGCCCGCCGGAGACAGCGAACAGCACATCGGCACGCCGCCCCCATCGGGACGGTGGAACTGAAGTCGCTCGATCAGCCCGGCGTCTGCGAGCCGCTTGAGACGCCGCTGCGTGGTCGTCATCGAACGGGACGGATTCAACCTGCGATGGACCTGGCTGCTGAGCACATGGCCGAGTTCGCCGAGCAGAGCGAGCGTCGCGAGGTCGGCAGCCTCGGGTTCGAAGTTCAGGAGCGGCGAGGACGGCGCGGGAGCGCGGCGTGCCCCCCGCGCGCGATCGAGCTCGTGCAGCTCGCGATAGCTCGCGGCGGCCCGGCCGGGTAAGGCTCGCGGCTCGCCGGGCGAAGGGGCGCTTTGCTTGGCGGCGTCCGTCGTAGTCGGCCCCGCGGTATGGGCCGCCTCCCAGTGGGGCTGGATGAGGTCCGTCATGCGCCTGCCTCCGCGCGCTGCTTGCGCAGCGGCATGAATTGCCAGCCGGCGCTCGTCGACCTCCAGCGGGATCGTCTGTGCGACAAACGCCGCCTGGCGGCCCTCGGGCGTCGTCCAGCTGGCGATCGCATGATGCCGTGGCAGGCGTAGGCGCACCTCGGGGCTGCCGAGCGCCGAGAGCCTGCCGACGCCGGGCCTGATGCTGTCTGAGAACTCGGCCATCGTGAGCGCCGCCGCCGCCCGCGCATCGTCGGCCGACGCGGTCGCGAAGTACACGCGATGCGCGAACAGAGCATCGAGCTGATCGCGCACCTCGCGGTCGACCCACTGCGCATCGGTCTGCCAGCAGGCAACCGTCTCCAGCCCAGCCGAGCGCTTCAATGCGATCGTCTCTGCGAAGCCGCGGTTGAGCACGAGGGGCGCCTCGTCGATCTTCAGCGCCACCGCCGTCCGCGCGGCGAAGGAGACTCGATCCTGCTGGCGGGCGAGTGCGGCATCGAGCATGCCGACGAGCAGCTGCATCAGCACCGATGTGTTGCCGGCGCCCATCCCACCCAGCGCACCCTTCACGATGAGCACCTCACCCCCGGCGATGACCCGATCGAAGTCCACCCGCAGGGAGTCGTTGAGCAGTACCCGCTTGATCGAGGGCGAGTTGAGCAGCCGTGCGAGCTTGTTGACGGGAGCATCGAGCTTGGACGTCGTCGCGCTCCTCGCGTCGGCGAGCTGGGCGGTGAGCTCTGCAGTGAAGAAGCTCGAGATCTCCTTGAGCTCCGGGAGCCTGCGTACGCGCGCGCCGATCGATCGCCTGTAGGCATAGCCCTCCTCGCCGACCGACAACAGGCGCGCAGCATCCCAGAGGCTTGCGTCACGATCGGCCGCGAGCACAGCGATGATCGCGTTGCGAAGGTAGCGGTCCGAGGAGGCGCGAATGTCGGCGTCGCTGAACAGATTTTTCAGCGCCGAGACGACGTAGTCGGCAATCACGTCCGCGGGCGCCTCGACAGCCAGCGGGTTGAAGCCACACGTCGGATCGGCGAAATCGAGGAGCGTGCAGGTGCGGTCGGGCGGCACCGCGCTGAGGGCCGCCTCGGCCGCATCGCCCTTTGGGTCGAGCACGATCACGGCGCAGCGTTGCCGGCGCAGGTCCTCCGCCACGCTGGCGACGAGAAAGCTCGACTTTCCCTGCTCGACGGTCCCTGGAACCGCGGTGTTCTGGCGGCGCAGCTCTACGTGGATCGAGACCGGACCGAGGGCATCGCGAAGTACTCCGCGCCCCTCATCGGGCCTCATCACTCCGGGGGGTGCAGGCGCAATCGGGACGGAGCCCCGTGAGAACGGGACGGTCGCGTAGTCGACGCTCGGCAGCTGCCAGAGCTCACACACCTCCCGCGGAGCCAGCACGCCCCGCATGAGGCTCGGCAGGGGATTCCCCTCCCCTCGCGCGGCGCTGCGCTCGTATCGGCCGAGCGTGCCGGGGCGCGTGGCGACAATCCTCTCGACCAGTCTGTTCTCTGCCCGCCGGGCGCGGAGCACGGCAGCGATCCGCCGGCAGTCCCCCCGATCGGTCGCAAGCACCCGGATGTCGGCGAAGAAGAGCGCGGCGTGCTGGACGTCGAGGCCGCCTCTGAGCTCGACGTCCTCGACCATCGAGCGATCTCGCATCACGGCGTGCTCACGCCGCTCGCGAGACAGGCGTGCCTCGTGGGCCTTGTACATCCGCTTGGCGAGCCACTCGAGCGAAGGCGGCGCGGGAGTCAGGGCGATCTGGGTGAAGGCCGGCGCCTCACAGGCGCCCATCCTCGTCATCAGCGCATTCATCAGCGGCTCTGCGTGCCGATCGATGCGACGAGGGTCGGCGGTCCAAATGCGACGAGTGAACTCTCGGTGCTTCCGAAGCCGCAGGACCTTCGAGGGCATCTCGATCGGCTGCCCACAGGGGTCCAGCTGCAGATTCGGGTACGCGCTGCGAAGAGCCGTCTCGACGAGCTCCACCCCACTCGCCGGGCAGCAGACCGCAAGCCACAGCTCGCGCTCGCCGCCGTTATCCGCCGCCCTCGTGCAGTGAACCTCCACCGCCACCGACGGCTGGCCGGCGTGCAGACGTCGCCACCATGGCGCGCTCAGCGCCGCATGCAGGGCGGCGAAGGCCTGAGCCAGGGCCTGCGGCTCCGCGCTGTCACCCCGGTATGCCCGCACACGCACGCGGACGTACTCTCTCCGCGCGCGGGCACGCAGGCGCAAGATGCTGATCGTGAAAGCGCTCCCCGCGATCGTCGCTGTTGAGACGATCGCCAGCGCGGCGAGCCAGCCGGGCAGCAGACTCGCCAGAGCACCGGGAACGGCCGCCAGCGAGCGTCCGAGGCCTGTGAGGTCGGGTGCGCCGCTCGGTCGCCCGCGCAGCGCCTTCCCGGGCAGTCCGCCCAGCAGAGCTGCCAGGGCACCGGCTGCAGCGAGTGCCGAGGCAAGCGCGAGGGTACGCCAGAACAGCCAGCGGAGCACCTCCCCCGCTCCGACCCGGCGGCGGCCGTGTGACTGCTATGAGGCGGGGCCGGTGCGGCAGCTCAGCGAGGGCGGGTGGCGCGCTCGACGGCTGCGCCGCGAGAGGTCAGGTGCCAGGCGTTGGCGGCGCCCTTCTCCTGTCCGTCGCCCCTGTTCTCGACGAGCTCCAGCCGCGCCAGCCTCCCCAGCAGCTTGGAGATCTGACCCTGGTCGGTGATGCCCGACTGCTCGGCGATCACGCGGTTGCTCGCAGCGGGCCGCTCAGCGATCACCATCAGCACGCGTACTGTGCGATAGGTCAGCCTCATTTTCAGGCCCTCGAGAGGGTCGACGGCGCCAGCACGAGGCCGAGCCGGCCGGCGGGGCGCGGGCCGCGGCGTGATTCTGCCGGCTTCGCGCCCGGCGGCACGGGAGCCGAGATAGGGCAGCACGATCATGCTCATCAGGGGGCCGAGAAGCACGAACAGCGGTTCGCGGTTGCCTTCGAGAACGCGGCTGTGGAGAACCTGGAAGACCGCTCCGACGACGCCTTCGGCGGTCACCGCGGGCGGGTCGGCGGCGCCCGGAGCCGAGCGGCCGACGTCCACCGCCGCGCCGAGCTCTTCCATCGCCAAGCAGCGGCGCTCGAGCACCCTCTCGCCGGCTGCCAGCGCCTCGACGACGCAGAGCTTCGTCAGCGCCGGCTCATCGTCCATCATCGCCAGCAACGCGGCGAGGCCTGCGCGGATGCCCTCACGCCACGAGTCCTCCCCCTCGTATGCCTCGCGCACGAGGTCCCCGGCTTGCTCCAAGGCGTGGTCGAAGGCCGCCAGGAAGCAGTCCTCGCGGTCGGCGAACACGTCGTAGAAGGTCTTCCGCGAGACGCGGGCACGGGTGATCACCTGCGCGACGGTCATCCGGGCATAGCCGACCTCGTCGACCGCGTCCACGGCGGCCGCGAGCATACGACCCCGCTGGATCTCCGTGACCTGGCCCCGCGGCATCCCGCTCGGCCCCGGCCTCAGCCGGGTGCTGTTGGCTGGTCTGTATGTCAATGCCATGTTCCCGCCTGTCGCCTGTTTCGCCGAAACCACCCGGCGCCGTCACATCTCACCGCGGACTCCCGGGTCGGGGCCCGTTCGGTGCGAACGATGGAGAAGCATCATTGGTCCTGATTTCAAAGTCGAGACGCGTCTCTGACTTGGTCAGGCGCGCGCATGATGCGCGACGCCGGCTGACGTCTGAGGACACCGCGAGATGCACATGGCATCCCTGGCCCCATACCCCGCTTGGCCGTCGTCCACACATCTCGAGCCAAATTGAGACGGCTGCGTCGGACGGACGAATGGCTCGTTCGTGCGATTAACGCAAAAGCCCCACTAAAAAGAGGGGGCCGGCCAAGTACCGCTACGGGGATTCGAAATCCAGAGGCGGGGGCTCTAGAGAGCCATATTTGGCTCTAGCTAGCCGAGCTGCCACCGCTCCAGACCGCTCGAAACCGGTCCAGAACGGCGGCGCTTTTCACCCGTTTTCACCCACGCGGACGACCGGACTCCCGTCGATCGGGCAGGCGTCGCGCTTCTTGTTCAGGAGGTGCCCGTTCTTCTCGCAGCGCCACTGCCCGGCGCGAGGGCTCGTAGTCCCTGGCCTCTTTGCCTTCGCGGCCGTCGAGGCTTTGGCAGCGTCGGCTGCCTTCCCCGCGAGCTTGTCCGAACGCCGCTCAAGCCTTTCGGCTGTGCCAAATTCCGCCGACGCGCGCAGGCGCTTGTTTTTGCGGGCAAGCTCCCCGGCCCGCGCGCTCGCCACGGCGGCCTCGCGCGCCAACCTCCTAGAGCGGCCGAGTTTGCCGAACACGCTTAGCCCCCGTTCCGTCCGACTAGCACGGGGCGATCGTACCGTCGAGATCGTGCCGCGCCTAGCCCGAGCTGGCTACACCGTGGTACGCGTCGAGCTTCGCCGCCACTGTCGCCGCGGAATCCGAGAACAAGTGACCGTAGATGTTCTTCGTAGTGCGCGAGTCGCTGTGCCCGATCATCGCCGTCAGCTCCAGGTCGTTGAGCCCGGCCTCGATCAGGTAGCTGGCGGCGCTGTGCCTGGCCTCGTGGAGCGTGATCGGATGTAGCAGCTCCACGGACTCGGGGACCTCCGCGTCCGCGAGACGGCGCTTGTTCTCGCGCGCCCAAGCCTTCAACGCTCGCGCCCGCACAGTCGAGGCGACGAACGGCTCGGCGGGCGTGCGCCCGAACACGAGGTCAGCTTCCGCGCGGCCCGAGCTGAGCTTGTGGGCCACCATCGCGCGGCGGAGCACCCCGGCGAGCGGGACCGCGCGCTTGCCGGCGTCGGACTTTGGTTCCTGCTCGCCGTGGCGGTCATCCCAACCCCGCTCGACCTTGACAACGCCGCCGTCGAAATCCACGTCGGCCCACCGAAGGGCGCGCAGCTCGCCGCGGCGAAGGCCGCCGTAGAAGGCGCAGGCCCACAATGCCTGCTCGCTCTGCGGCAACGCCTCGATCAGCTCCCGCGCTTCGGCACGGTTCGCCACCCTTTCGCGCCGGCCCCCTCCCTTTGGGACGAAATGCGCGCCAGCCATCGGGTCCACGGCGAGGCATTCATCTTCGATCGCCTCGCGGATCAGCACCCGCAGCGGGTCGAGGTTGTTCCGTACCGATGACGCGGCCATGCCCTCGCGCTCCCACGCCGCCACCACCGCCTTTATCCGTGCCCGGTCGAGCTTGCACAGCGCCACGTGCCCGATCAGCGGGCCGAGATGCTTGTCGAGCGCCAGCTCATACCGCCGGACGGTCGAGGGCTTGTAGAGAAGGCCAGAGCGGTTCTTGATCGTCCCGTCGCGCATTCCCGCGAGCAGCGAGCGGCCCGCTTCTGCCACGGTCGTACGAGTCGGGGCCTTGATCTTCCCCTGTTCCACCGCCGCGTCCATTTCCCCGCGCCAGAGTTCCGCTTCGCGCTGGCCGGAGACGTCGCCGCTGCCGGCAAAGTGCTTGCGGATCAGTTTGCACTCGCGTGCGCTGTAGACGCTCGCCTGGTAGGTCGGGCGGCAGTTGCACGTCCTCGCCTCTCCCATCGCGCAGGCGCGACTGTGGACCCGATAGACGTACTTCGCGCCCTTGACCTTTTCGCGGATTCGCTCGGCCATCAGCGACCACCCCCAAACAGGGCCTCGACCGTCTCGCCCAACTCCCGGCTCAGGCCCAGCGCAAGGTCAAGGCTGGGGCTGCTGTGGTCAAGCTCGATGCGCGCGAGCGTCGATTTTGCGACGCCGAGCCGCGAGGCGAGCTGACCCTGCGAGAGGCCCGCGCGGTGGCGGGCTGCCGCTACTCGGGACCCGCGGGTCCTAGTCTTTCCTGCTGGCACGGGACTTACCTCCGGTGTCCGGCCCCCGACCGTTCGCGCGGTGCGGGGGCGCTTTTTCGTT
>DASWFM010000128.1:0-2661 GCA_036394235.1 Solirubrobacteraceae bacterium
AGCGGTGGTGCTCGTCGCAGCACCCGCGGCGATGGTGCCGTCGAGCGAGCTGATCGATACGTCCTTGGTCAGGACGCGGCCGAACTCGTGGATCGCGTGAGCCCAGTCGAATCGCTGGTCGACGAGCGAAGCGACGGCCTGTTCGCGCTGTTCGCGAAGCGAGGCGAAGCTCGTGTAGGGAGCGAGGGAGCTCGCTTCGGCGCTGGCCGTCTGGGCTTCGGCTGTGAGCGTCGCGGCCTTCACCTTCTCGGAGGAGATGCTGCGGGTGGCTTTGCCGTAGATCAGGGCCAGGCCTGCGATCACCACGAGCAGCGCGAGCACCGCGTAGGCGGCGCCTTCGGAGCGCCCGGCACCGACCGAGGCGCCCTTGCGCTGGTCGTTCGGAATCAGGTTGACTGCTCTCATTGCGGCGCCTCGGTGACGGCGAGGCCGGTCGCGACGGCAAGCCGGTGGGGCGATACGCCGCTGTCCAGACCGCCGTCGGCGACGCCGAGGTCGGCCGCGCGGACCTCGACGCCGAGGGCGCCTTGGAGCGCCGTGGCGAAGCCGGGGATGTCCTGGGCGGCGCCGCTGAGGACGACGTGCGAGACCTCGCCGCCTCCGTCCTGGGAACGGTGGAAGTCGAGCGAGTTGCGAACCTCGCCGGAGATCTCGCGGATGCCGTTGTCGAGCACGGCCCAGACGTCTGCGTCGGAGGCAGCCGGCGCCTCCTCCGACGTCGCAGCGGAATCGAGTGCGGAGAGCTCCGCGTAACTCATGTCACGCTCGCGGGCGGCGGCCTCCTCGGCGCTGAGCGGAGCGGTCTCCTCGCCACCGAGCGGCTCTGCCTCGGCATAGGTCTCGGGTCCGGCCGGCGCGGGCGGCGCGGGCTCCGGCAGCGGCGGCTCGGTCAGGTCGGCTTCGGCGAGGCGGCTGCGGGCGTCGAGTAGCGAGATACCGCGGCGCTCGGCGAGGTCGGTCGCCATGCCCTCGAGGCCGCTGCCGACGACGCGCGTGAAGCGGCAGATCGTGCCCTCGGCGATCGCGAGGTTGGAGAGGCCGTCGACGTTCAGGTAGAGAACGCGGCCGGTCTGCTCGGCTTCGTGGCGATAGAGGCTGCGGATCAGTGCGAAGGCGGAGAGGTCGACGCCCGCGGGTGTCAGGCCCGCCGCCCTCACGGCGGCAAGGAGCCGTTCCACCATGTCGCGCTGGGCGGCGACGAGCACCACGCGCTGGCGGGGCCCGGCGGGCGTGTCGACGATGCCGAGCGGGTGGAAGTCGAGGACGGCGTTGCCCAGCGGCATCGGAACCTGGTCCTGTGCCTGGAAGGCGACGGCGGCGCTGAGCTCCTTGTGGTCTGTCACCGGGGGCAACTCGAGCGTGCGCAGCACGGTGCGCTGGTTGGCGACGCCGACACGGACCCTCTTGCCGAGCTTGGACTCGGCGAACAGCTCGCGCAGAGCCTGGCCCAGGGCGGCCTCGTCGAGGACTTCCCCGTCGCGCATCGTGTCAGCGGGGAGCGGCACCGTCGCGGCGCGGGCGGCGACGATGGTGCCGTTGACGCTGGCCTCGACGGCCGCGACGAAACCGGGCTGGATGTCGAGTCCGACGACATCGGATCCGCCGTGGCGGCCGAGGCCCTTGCCGAGGCCTTTGAGGCTCGCCGCGCCGAGTTTCAGGCTCGGGGCCGAGAGCTTCAGGTTCGGCGAGCCGAGCTTGAGCTTCCTTGAGCCGGGCTTCGGCTTCCCCGAGCCGACCTTCGGCTTCGACGAGCCGAGCTTGAGCTTCGGTGCGCTGAGCTTGAGGTTCGGCGAGGGGAGCTTGCCGAGCTTGACGTTGGGAGAGGGAAGTTTGGTGGGAAGTTTCATCTTGAGAAAGCCGCTGACGCGGGGCGGATCGCGGCGTTGGAGGGGTATCGGCGCGTGGCTCGCCGCGCTTTAGTGCAGGAAGTGGTTGACGTAGACATGCACGAGAGGCGCTCCCGCGAAGACCGCCACGATCGCGCCGAGTGCGAGGAAGGGGCCGAACGGCACGGCCGTCTTGCGGCCGGCGCGGGCACCCTTGCGGGCGATGATGACGGCACCCACTGCGGAGCCCGAGAGCAGTGCGACGAGCAGCGCGGGAGCCACGGCGGAGCCGAGGAACAGGCCCATCACGGCGGCGAGCTTCACGTCGCCCATGCCCATGCCACCTGGGTATGCAAGCACGGCGATCAGCAGGAAGCCCCCTGCCGCCGCGCCGGCGATCAGCCGCGAAGGCTCGCCCGAGGGGTCGAGGGCCAGGCCGAGGCCGAGGGCGAGCAGGGCGCCGGGCAGCGTCAGCCTGTTGGGGATCAGGCGCGTCTCGAGGTCGATCAGCGCGATCGGCACGACGAGCAGGATCAGGCCGATTCCGAGTGCGACCCGCGTGGTGTCCTTGCCGGCCAGAACCGCGCCGACGCACAGCGCGCCGGTCAACAGCTCGACGAGCGGGTAGCGAACGGAGATCTGCACACCGCAGGCGCGGCAGTGACCGCGAAGCAAGAGCCACGAGAGCACCGGGATGTTGTCGTAAGGCTTGACAGGCGCGCCGCATCCGGGACAGTGCGATGCCGGCGTGACGAGCGACTCCCGGCGGGGCAGGCGGTATACGACGACGTTCAGGAACGAGCCGACGATCGCGCCGAGCACGCCCGCGAGGGTT
>DASWFM010000129.1:0-4509 GCA_036394235.1 Solirubrobacteraceae bacterium
AGATCTCGTGCTCGGAGGAGCGCCCACCCGCGAGGACCGCCACGCGAAGCCGTGACGGAGCGTCTGCCGCAGGCACCTCAGGGGCCCGCCGGCGTCGTCGGCGTCGTGGTCGTCGGCGTGGTCGTGGTCGGCGTCGTTTCCGGTCCGAGCACGTCGACGGCGATCGTCACGACCGAGCCCTTCGGGGCCTGCGCGCCAGCCGCCGGTGTCTGGCGGAGCACGATCCCCACCTGAGAGGGTTCGGCGGTCGCAACGGAGCTGACCTTCGGTTTGAAGCCCGCCTGGCCGAGCGTCACGAGGGCGAGCGTCTGGCTCTGTCCGACGACGTTCGGCACCGCGATTTCCTTCGGCGCCTGTGCGACCGTCAGGTTGACCTTGCTTTCCGCCTTGACCGACGTGCCGCCCTTGGGAGACTGCGCGAGCACCGTCCCCTCCGGCTGCGACGCGGACGTCCGCTTGGTGACCGCGCCGAGCTGCAGGCCGGCGTTGGTCAGCGTCGATTCGGCGGCGGACTGCGACTGGCCGACCACGTCGGGGACCTTGACCGGGGCGGGGCCGCTCGAGACCAGTACCACGACGGGGCTGCCGAGCTGCTTCTCGGTGCCGGCCGACGGGTTCGTGCCGATCACCTTCCCGGCCGCGACGGCCGCGCTCGCTTCCTTCGTCGTTCGCGGCTTGAAGCCCGCCTTGCGCAGGCGCGCCACCGCCTGGGCGGCGGTCAGTCCTTCGACGTCGGTGACCGGCGCGCTGGCAGGGCCGCCCGATACGACCAGCGCGACATCGCTGCCCTTTTCCACCCTCGCACCGGCGCCCGGGCGCTGGCTGATCACGAGTCTGGACGGGACCGTGGAGCTCGGTTCCAAGCGCGGAACCGGATTCAGCCCGACGCGGCGCAGCGTCGTCCCCGCCGCCTGTTCGCTCTGTCCGGTCACATCGGGGACGGAGACCTTGCTCGCGGGGGAGGTCAGGAGCACGACGGCGACGGCCGCCGCGGCGAGCAGCAGCGCGGCGAGACCGCCCCACAGGATGCGCCTGTTGCGCCGGCGGCGCTGTTCGTCCTCGGCCGGTTCGTACTCCTCGTAATGAGGATCCGTCACCCCGGGCGCGGCGAACATGATCCCCGTCGGCGGCTCGAGGGGAGGCGCACCGGGCGCGTAGTGCCCGTCGCCGGGCGCGACGTGGCCGGGCAACGCATCGCGCTCGACCTGTAGCGCGGCGATCAGCTCGTCGTCATCGGCATAGCGCTCGAGCGGGTCCTTGGCGAGCGCACGGAGCACCACCGCGTCGAGCGACGGCGGCAGCGCCGGGTTCAGATCGCTGGGCGGACGCGGCGCGGCGGAGACCTGCTTGAAGGCGATCGCGACGGCCGTCTCGCCCTCGAAGGGGACGACGCCGGTGAGCAGCTCGTAGAGGATCACGCCGACCGAGTAGATGTCGGACGCGGCGCTCACGGCGTACCCCTGGGCCTGCTCCGGGGAGAGGTACTGGGCGGTGCCCATGACCGAGCCCGTCAGGGTCATGTCGGATGCCCCGGCGCGGGCGATGCCGAAATCCGTGACGCGGGCCCTGCCCTCCTCGTCGAGGATCACGTTGTGCGGCTTGAGGTCGCGGTGGATGACGCCGCGCCGATGGGCGAAGCGAGCGGCACGAAGGATCTGGATGACCGTGTCGATCGCGACCGCCGGGTCGAGCGGACCCTGTTCGCGGACGATCGCCTTCAGCGAGCGTCCGGCCACGTACTCCATCGCGATGTAATAGGTGCCGTTCCACTCGCCGCGGTCGAAGATCCCGACGATGTTGGGATGTGAGAGGGCTGCCGCGCTCGAGGCCTCGCGCTTGAAGCGCTCGACGAACTCCTGGTCTTCGGCGAAGTGGTGGTGCAGGACCTTGACCGCGACCTCGCGGCCGAGCAGCTGGTCGTGTGCGAGGTACACGTCCGCCATGCCTCCCGAGCCGAGCCGCGAGAGCACCCGGTAGCGACCGTCGATGATCGTGTCGGGGTCAATCATTGAGCAGCCGTTCGATTACCTGGCGGGCGACCGGGGCGGCGAATGCGGCGCCCTGGCCGGGCACGCCCTTCAACGTCACGGCGATCGCCACGCGCGGGTTCGAAGCGGGCGCGAAGGCGATGAACCAGACGTTGTTGATCGCCGTGCCGATCTGCGTCTCGGCCGTTCCCGTCTTGCCTGCGACCTGCACGCCGGGAATCTGCGCTGACGTGCCGGTGCCTTCGTTCACGACCGCTTCCATCATCGACGTGACGGCCGTGGCAGTGGAGCGTTTCATCACCACCGACTGAACCCTGGGTGTGACCCGCAGCACCGTCTGGCCTTCGGAGTTGACGATCCGGGAGGTCAGGTGGGGAACCATCAGGGTCCCGTGGTTGGCGACCGCGGAGGCGACCTCGGCCATCTGCAACGGCGTGACGGCGAGTTTGTCCTGGCCGATTCCCATGCGCCCCACGTCGACCCGTTCGCTGGTGGGCGGGACGATCCTTTCGCCTTCGCTCTCGCCGCTCGCCGACATTTCCGTCGCCGGGTAGTCCAGCTGGGGCTTGCGGTTGAAGCCGAAACGTCCCATGTAGCGAGCGAGCGTGGCCTTGCCGACACGCTCGGCGACCTGCGCGTAGACGGTGTTGACGGATTTCACGAGGCCTTCGGAGAGCGTCAGCTGGCCGAAGTTCTCGTTGTTGTCGTTTTTCAGCGCCACGCCCGAGATCGGCACGTTGTCGCGCCCGCTCACGGTCGACTGCGGGGTGAACGCGCCACTGTCGATCGCGGCGGTCGCCGTGACGACCTTGAAGGTCGAGCCCGGCGCGTAGCCGAACTGCGTGGCGCGGTTGACGAGCGGGGCATTGGGGTCGGTGGTGAGCCGTTTGTAGGCGGCGTTCGAGTGGAGCGAGTCGGGTTCGTAACCGGGCGATGAGGCCATCACGGTCACGGCGCCGCTGCGCGGATCGAGGGCAACGACGGCGCCCTTGTGTTCGCCCAGCGCCGACACGGCGACGCGCTGCGCCTTCGGATCGAGTGTCGTGACGACCTTCTCGCCGGTCGGCTTGTGTCCCTGGAGCTGGTCGAGGATCGCTTGCAGGCCGGTATCGGTCTGGCCGTTCAGCGCGGCGCTGCGGAAGCGCTCGATGCCGGTGCTGCCGAGGTTTGTGAAGTAGTAGCCCACCGTGTTTGCAAACAACCCGCCGCTTGGGTAGGTGCGTTCGTAGATCCCTTCGCCGCGGCGATGGCTGCGCGCGAGCACGGTCCCGTCGGCCGCGACGATCGGCCCGCGGTCGATGCGTTGCTGCTCGAGTAGCGCGCGTGCGTTGAGCTTGTTCGCGCGCAGCGAGGACGCTTCGAAGATCGTCCATCGCGACGTGAACGCGACGAGCAGCGCGAACAGCACGACCACGAGGGCGTAGAGGCGGGTGATTGGGCGGTTCAATGGATTCCCACCTGCCCACTCATTCGAGTTGGTCGAGTTCGAGGCTTCGGATCAGCGAGGCGGCCTTGCCTTCCGAGCGCAGGGAATGGTCGAGCAGCGTGCGGCGGTGCTGGGGGCTGACCGTCGATGCGCTCACGCCGGAGACGTACTGGCTGCTGAACAGCTCGATGTGGCCGGGGAGCGTGAAGGGCAGGCCCTGGTAGAGCGTCACCAGGCCGCGATCGTTGGTGCCGATGAAGTACACCGATTGGAGCGCGAGGAAGGCGCCCGCGGCGATCAGCGCGAGCACCGCGAGGCTCGCCGCGAGCACGCCCGCCCTGCGGGCACTGAGGCGCCGGCGTCTCGCCGGAACACGGGCGGCGGGGCTGCGCGGGCGCCGCGCCGCGCGGGGGATCGCGTGGGCCGCGGTCGGCGGCTCCCCCGGCGCGGGGGTCTGCGCGACGGGCTCGACCGGCTCAGCGGATTCGGTGGCCGTCGCGTCTCGCGCAGCTGGGATGCCCGTCAACGTGGCCTGCTCGGCCACGGCCCCGTCGCCGCCGACATCCTCGAGGCGCAACAGGACCACGGTGATGTTGTCACGGCCGCCGGCGTCGTTGGCGGCGGCGATCAGCGCCTCACCGGCGTCGCGCAGGCGCGGGCTGCGACGCAGCACCTCGGCGATCTGCTGCTCCGAGACCATCGTCGTGAGTCCGTCGCTGCAGATCAGGTAGACGTCGCCGGCGAGGCCCTTGAACGAGCGCGTGTCGACCTCCACCGTGCCCTCGATCCCGAGTGCCCGGGTGATCACCGATCGCTGCGGGTGCTCAACGGCCTCCTCCGGCGTCAGCCGGCCCTGTCGCATCAGCTCGTCGACGAGCGAGTGGTCGTCGGTCAGCCTCAGCAGCTGCCCGTCTCGCAGGCAGTAGGCGCGGCTGTCTCCGACATGCGCGATCGCAACCTCGCGCTCGCCGACGTAGATCGCCGTCAGGGTGGTGCCCATTCCGGCCTGCTCGGCGTTGGCATGAGACAGCTCGTGGATCCGGGCGTTCGCCTCCTGGACGAGATCGGCGAGCGCAGCCTCGGGCTGCGCCGCGT
>DASWFM010000130.1:0-8337 GCA_036394235.1 Solirubrobacteraceae bacterium
TCCAGGAGCCGGGAGCTCCCGGCGGCGAGGATCTCTACACCCGCCACATCGCGACGCCGACGGGCCTCGATTTCGCGGCGGCGGCAGCAGCCTACGGCCTCGACCACGAGCGGGTCGAGAGCCTCAGGGACTTCCGCACGGGGCTCGAGCGCGCGCTCGGCTCGCCGCGCTCGGCGATCGTGCAGGTCCGCAGCGACCGCGTCGGCAACGTCGCGTTGCACGCCCGCGTCTGGGAGGCGGTCGCCGCGGCCCTCAAGCGGCGAGCAGCGGCAGCAACGCCTCGAGCTTGATCTCCGTCTCGGCCAGCTCCTTCTCGGGAACGGAATCCCGCACGATCCCGCCCCCCGCGTAGCAGCGCGCGACCGTTCCTCTCAGCAGCGCGCAGCGCAGCGCGACGCAGAACTCGCCGTCGCCGGCCGCATCGGTCCAGCCGACGGGCCCGAGGTACCAGCCGCGGTCGAGCCCCTCGAGCGCCGGGATCAGCGGCGCGGCCGCCGACAGCGGCTCGCCGCCCACGGCGGGCGTGGGGTGCATCAGACCGGCCAGCTCGAGCGCCTCGATCGGCGCGGCGAGCTGAGCCCGAATCGGCGTGGCGAGGTGCTGGATGTTGGCGATCCGCGCCAGCTCCGGCTCCGGTGCGGCGATCACCCAAACCGAATGTGGTCGCAGCATCTGCGCGATCCGGCGCGCGACGATCGCGTGCTCTTCGCGGTAGCTCGGGTCCTGCAGCATCTGCTCGCCGAGGTGCGCGTCGACTGCCGGGTCGGCGCTTCGCCGCGAGGATGCCGCGAGCGCCAGCGTCGAGACGCGCTGCCCCTCCCGGCGCAGCAGCAGCTCGGGGCTGGCCGCGATCAGCGTCGCATCGCCACGGCCGGCACAGAACACGAAGCACGAAGGGAACTCCGCCCGCAACACGCCGAAGATCGCTGCGGGGTCATACGCGCGAGGGGCGTGCACCTGGACCTCCCGCGCGAGCACGATCTTGCTCATGCGGCCGGACCTGATCAGCTCGACTGCGCGGGCGACGGCCTGCTCGTAGTGCTCGGGGGGCATCGCGCTGAGGACCTCGTAGCGGCCCGCCGGCGCCGGGTCGAGCAGCGGCAGTGGCTCCAGGCGAAGCTCCGCGAGCCTTCCCAGCAGCGCCTCCAGCAGCTGTCCGGTGTCGTCGTCCGGCTGCACGAGCGCGCTCAGCGTGAGCGTGACGAGCGGCACACCGCGTCGCTCGCTGCGCGCGAGGCTCACCTCCGGCACCACCAGGCTCGAGGAGGAGAACGCCCGCCAGTGAGGCGACGCGCCGCCATCCGGCGCGAAGCTGAAACCGCCGACGGCGAGCGGACCGGCCGCGTGGGTGCCGTCGGAGGGGTCCGCGAACGCGCTCCCGGCCAGCTCCCGCCAGCGCGCCGCGAGCTCCGTGAAACGGTCCGCACCGGACGCGCGCAGCTCGAGCGCCTCGCCGAGGGCGCCCAGCGCCCGCGCGCCGCGATCGGGTTGCTCGAAGACGAACCAGGGCTCGCCCGGACGGCGTGAACGGCAGGCCACGGCCGATGGATCGACCTCCGGCGGCAGGTCGACGGTGATCGCAGCGAGATGGCCCCGGCCGCTGCGTCGTGCGGCCGCCAAGCCCGCCGCGAGCCGGCCCGCGAGACGCTCGCGCTCGGCGCCTTGCAACGCGAACGGAGAGCCGGCGGCGGCGGTCGTCCTCAAGCCGTCAGGTCTCGGTCCGGCCGCGCGAGATCGCGATCTCGCCGGTCCGCATCATCTCGATCAGCCCGAACGGCCGCACCATCGTCTCGAACGCCTCGATCTTGTCGGTCGTTCCGGTGACCTCGATGATGATCGCCCGCTTCGTCACGTCGACGACCTTGCCGCGAAAGATCTCCGCGATCTGCATCAGCTCGCCCCGCTGGGTCCCGTCGGCCGTGACCTTGAAGAGGGCCAGCTCGCGGGCGACCGTGTCGCCCGGCTCCAGGTCGCGGATCTTCAGCACGTTGACGAGCTTGTGGAGCTGCTTGGTGACCTGGTCGATCGGGTGCAGCGCGCCGTCGACGGTCAGCGTCACCCGGGAGATCTCGTCGTCCTCGGTGGGGCCGACCGTCAGCGTGTCGATGTTGAAGCCGCGACGCGCGAACAGGCCGGCGATTCGGGTCAGCACGCCCGACTTGTTTTCGACCAGAATCGAGAGGACGTGCTTGCGCCCCGTGCGCAGGTTCGTCGCGGCCTCGAGCTCCTCGAGGCTGAGGGGCTCCTTGGTACCCGGTTCGCCCATGACCGCGCTCACCCCACCATCTCGCGGGCGGCGTGCCCAGCCGGGATCATCGGGTAGGTGTTCTCCTCGCGCGTGACGCGCACGTCGACGAGCACCGGCCCGTCGATCGCGATCGCGCGCTCGATGTCCGCGACCAGCGTCGTCTTGTCCGCGAAGCGCAAACCGGTCACCCCATATGCCTCCGCCAGCTTCACGAAGTCGGGGAACTCGCCCATGTCGACCTGGCTGTATTTGCCGTCCCAGAACAGCTCCTGCCACTGGCGGACCATGCCCAGGTAGCCGTTGTTCATGATGAAGACCTTGATCGGTATGCGGTTCTGCGCGCAGGTGGCGAGCTCCTGTGCGTTCATCTGCACCGAGCCGTCGCCGGCGATGCAGCAGACGAGCGCCTCGGGACAGCCGACCGCAGCCCCCATCGCCGCCGGCAGTCCGAACCCCATCGTGCCGAGACCGCCGGAGTTGATCCAGCGCCGTGGCTCAGGGAAGTCGTAGAACTGCGCCGCCCACATCTGGTGCTGGCCCACGTCGCTCGTCAGCACGGCCTGTCCGTTCGTCGCCTCAAAGAGCGCCTGGATCAGGTACTGCGGCTTGATCTCGTTGTCGGGGGAGTCCTCGAAGGCAAGCGGGTACTTCGCTTTCCAGCCGTCGATCCGGCCCCACCAGGCCTCGAGCCGCCCGGGGTCCGCGCCGATCGCCCGGTACTCGACGAGGAGCTTTGCCAGCACGTGCTTGGCGTCGCCGACGATCGGGATGTGGGCGGGCACGTTCTTTGAGATCTCGGCCGGGTCGACGTCGATGTGGATGAACTTCGCGCGCGGCGCGAACTCGGAGAGCTTGCCCGTGATGCGGTCGTCGAATCGCGCTCCGACCGCACAGATCAGGTCGGCCTCGTCCATCGCGTAGTTCGCGGCGCGGGTGCCGTGCATGCCGAGCATGCCGAGCCAGTGAGGGTCGGGCGCCGGATAGGCGCCGAGGCCCATCAGCGTGCAGGTGATCGGGAAGCGGTCACTGCGTACGAACTCCCTGAGCTCCTCGGCGGCTTCGGCGTTGACGACGCCGCCGCCCGCGTAGATCACGGGGCGCTGAGCGGCCGCGAGCGCCTTCGCCGCCTGGCGGATCTGCTTCTGGTTGCCCTCCAGGCGCGGCTGGTAGCCGGGCAGCCGTACGTCGGAGACGGGCTCGTAGTCGATCTCGGCGCGCGAGAGGTCCATCGGGATGTCGACGAGCACCGGGCCGGGGCGGCCGGAACGAGCGATGTAGAACGCCTCGTGGATCGCACGGGGCAGTTCCTGTGGGCTCTGGATCATGATCGAGTGCTTGACGATCGGCATCGTGATGCCGATCGTGTCGGCCTCCTGGAAGCCGTCGGTGCCGAGCAGCTCGGTGCGCACCTGGCCGGTGATGAAGACGCAGGGCACGGAGTCCATCATCGCGTCGGTGATCGGCGTGATCAGGTTCGTCGCGCCGGGACCGCTCGTTGCGAACGCCACGCCGACCTTGCCGGTTGCCTTCGCGTAGCCCTCGGCGGCGTGACCGCCACCGGCCTCGTGGCGCACGAGGATGTGGCGGATGCCGCCGTTGACCAGGGCGTCGTAGGTCGGCAGGTTCGCGCCGCCCGGGAGGCCGAAGACGACATCGACGCCCTCCGCCTTCAGACATTCCATCAACGCATCGACTGCGCGCATCTCACCGACCTCCTTTCGCGGGTCCAGAACGACGAATTGCGCGGGCGCCTCCCACGCTGGAATGCCAGTCTACCAGTGGGTTTTAACGTCGCTGCAGCGCCTCATGCCGAGTGCTCGGCGGGATCGTGGCGCTGCTCCCAGAAGAGCAGCGCGAACAGCAGCGCCGCGATCACCCCGGCGTCGACCCACGCCGGCGTGCGCCCAGAGACGGCGAACCAGACCAGGCACGCCACGGCAGCGGCTCTCGCTCGTGGGGAGCGGCTTGACCGGGCGCGACTCCCATCGACTCGGCCGCCTATGAACTGCCGAGCCCGACGCCGATCGCGAGGCTGATCAAACCGCCGAAGCCGACGAACACGAGCGAGGAGCGCATCGAAACGCCCAGGAAGCGGTTTCGGATCCAGGCGATCGCGAAGAGCTCGACAGCCACGACGGCGCCGGCGACGATCAGTGCCTTTTTGAGGTCGGAGATCAAGAACGGGAGCGTGTGGAAGATGCTGCCGAGGACCGTCATCCCGCCGGTGATCGTCCCGCGCACCACAGCGGACCCACGCCCCGTCTCTTCACCGGTGTCCGAACCGGCCTCCGACCAGCCCATGCTGACGCCGGCCCCGAGCGCGACGCCCAGTCCCACGATGAAAGCGGTATGAGAGCTCGATGTGATCGCCGCGGCGAAGATCGGCGCGAGCGAGGAGATCGTGCCGTCGATCAGCCCGACGAGCCCGGGCTGCACGACGCGAAGCAGGAAGTCCCGCTCGTCGTTGAAGCCGAAGCGGTGGATGATCCTCGCGACCTGCGAGTCGCCTCGCCTCGGGGCGGCTTTTGCTTCGGTGCTCATCGCCCCAACATAAGCGACGGACCGGCTTAGGCCGGCCAAAGTCGAGTTAGGGCAGCCGAAGTGAGATCTAGTTGTGCGAGGCCGGCGTGCGCTGCCAGGATTCCGGCGCGATCGCCACGTCCGGGTACTCGAGCTCCTCGCCGCATCGCGTGCAGATCGCGTCGTAGACCTTCGTGACCCGGCCGCAGCGGGGGCACGCGCGGCGGAACTCGTCGCGCTCGAAACGATAGGCGATCGCGGCGAGCAGGCCGAGGAACGGGACGAGCCCCGAGATCAGGAACCACAGCACGAACGAGCTGCCCTTCAGCTTGCCGATCAGACCCCCCGAGAGGCCGAAGCAGACGGCGATGACGATGTACGCCATCTCGCGCGCGCCTAGAGCAACACGCGCAGGGCCCAGATCAGGGCGACCACGGCGACGATCAGGAGCACCGTGCTGAACACGAATGACAGCACGTGGCCGATCACGCCTAGCAGCAGCCAACCCGCCACGAGCAGCACGAGCGCCGCGACGAAGGTGCGACCGAATGACCGCGATGAGGACGTCTCGTTCATATGACTGGATCTTAACGACAATGCGGCCGGACAGGGACGATTCCCCTGCCCGGCCGCACGCCGGGACGCCCGCCGAGGGAAGCGCGCGTGGTCATGGCGGGCCGACTCAGCTCACTTGTTCCCCGCCAAGGGGTACATGACCGAGCGGTCTCAGATCGCGGGCCGTCCGTGCCTTCACGATGTCCGCGCCGCTGTGGTCGGAGCGTCGGCGACCCGCCCCCAGCCCGACACTTGTCAGGCGATAACGGCGAATGCGCGGACCGTGCCGTCCCGCATCCGCCTCTACCTCGGGCAGGAGGATGAACCGCCGAGGAAGAGATGAAGAAGTCGAGGTGGGTGCTGAGGTGTTCATGCACCGCATATTGGCTCCAGCGCCCCCGGATGCCTTTGGCCGGGAGTCCAAAATGTCGCCGAAGGCGCTCTTCAGCCTGCGAGCTGCTCGTTGATCAGGCGCGAGACCTCGGTGCCGTCGGCGCGCCCTTTGGTCTCGCGCATCACCTGGCCGACGATCGGTCCGATCGCCTTCGCGTTGCCCTCCCGCACCCGCTGCGCGGCGTCCGGGTTTGCCTCCAGGGCCGCCGCGACGATCGCCGCCAGCTCCTCGCCGCCGTCGATCGCCCCGAGCCCCTCCGCCTCGACGATCGCCTGGGGCTCGCCGCCCTCGGCGATCAGCTTGTCGAGAACCTGCCGCGCAGCGCCGACGCTCACCTGTTTGGCCGCGACCAAGCCGACGAGCTCGGCCAGCGCCTGCGGCGTGACCCTGGCATCGTTCGGGTCGGCTCCGTCCTCCAGACGACTGACGAGCTCTCCCGAGACCCAGTTGGCAAGCATCTGCGCCGGCACGTCCACCCGCGCAACGAGAGCGGCCTCGAAGTAGTCACCCAGCTCGCCCCGGAAGGCCAGGAGCTGGGCGCTCTCCGAGCTCAGGCCGGCCTCGCGTTCGAGCCGTGCGGCACGGTCGGCGGGCAGTTCGGACATCTCGGCCCGTGCGGCCTCGATCATCGCCTCGTCGATCGCCACCGGGAGCAGGTCCGGCTCGGGGAAGTATCGGTAGTCGTGGGCTTCCTCCTTGGAACGCAGCGAGGTGATGGCGCCCGAGGCCGGGTCGAAGTGGAGGGTCTCCTGGGTGACGGGGGCGCCGGATTCGATCAACTTCCCCTGGCGAGCGACCTCGGCGCGGATGCCACGTTCGATGAAGCGGAAGGAGTTCATGTTCTTCAGCTCCGTCTTGACGCCCAGCTGATCGCTGCCGGCGGGCCGCAGCGAGATGTTCGCGTCGCAGCGCAGCGAGCCCTCCTCCATGTTCACGTCGCTGACGCCGAGCGCGCGCATCGTCGAGCGCAGCAGCCTCAGCCACTCCCCCGCCTGCTCGGCGGAGCGGAGGTCCGGCTCGGTGACGATCTCCGCGAGCGGCGTGCCGCCGCGGTTGAAGTCGACGATGCTCTGATCGGAGCCGTGGATGCGGCCGCTGGCGCCGAGATGGGTGAGCTTGGCCGCGTCCTCCTCCACGTGCACGCGATGAATGCGGACCTCGCCGAGCCGCCCACCGCGGCACAGCGGCTCGTCGTACTGGGATATCTGGTAGCCCTTCGGCAGGTCCGGATAGAAGTAGTTCTTGCGGTGGAAGGTCGAACGCGACGCGAGCTCGGAGCCGAGCGCGAGGCCGATCATCAGCGCGAAGTGAACGGCGCGCGCGTTGACCACGGGCAGGCTGCCCGGCAGCCCCAGGCAGACGGGGCAGGTGTGGACGTTGGGCGGGTCGCCGAACGACGGTTCGCAGCCACAGAACATCTTCGTGGCGGTCGCCAGCTGGATGTGGATCTCCAGCCCGATCACCGGCTCGAGCTCAGACACGCGCCGCGCTCCCGTCGAACTCGAAGGCCGCCTCGAGCGCGTGCGCGGCGTCGAGGAGCGCGTTCTCGCTGAACGCCGCGCCGGCGAGCTGCAGGCCGACGGGGAGTCCGGCGCTCAGGCCGCAGGGGATCGAGACGGCGGGGATCCCGGCCAGCGACATCGGCACCGTGCAGAAGTCGTTCAGGTACATCGCGACCGGATCGCCGGTCTTCTCGCCGAGCGCGAAGGCCACGCTGGGAGCAGTCGGCGTGACGATGAAATCGACGGTCTCGAACGCCTTCGCGAAGTCCTCGGCGATCTTCGTGCGCACTTTCTGCGCGCGCCCGTAGTAGGCGTCGTAGTAGCCGGAGGAGAGCGCGTAGGTGCCGAGCATGATCCGCCGCTTGACCTCCGGGCCGAAGCCGTCGTGGCGGGTCCGCGTGTACATGTCGAGCAGGTCGTCCACGTCCTCGGCGCGCAGCCCGTAGCGGACGCCGTCGAAACGCGCGAGGTTCGAGGAGGCCTCGGCGGGCGCGAGCACGTAGTAGGCGGCAAGCGCCTGCGGCGCGTGCGGCAGCGAGACCTGGAGCAGCTCCGCGCCGAGGCCCTCGGCATGGCGCAGCGCCGCGTCGAAGGCCTGTTTGACGCCTGATTCGATGCCGTCCCCCGTGAGCTCGGCAGGGACGCCGAGCCGGACGCCGCCCAGCCGTTCGGCGGCGGGCATTTCGATCGGTCCGGGGAACTGCAGCGAGGTGGCGTCGCAGTGGTCCTGGCCGACCATCTGCGAGAGCATCAGGGCAGCGTCGCGCACGTCGCGCGTCAACGGTCCGGCCTGGTCGAGCGAGGAGGCGAAGGCGATCATGCCGTACCGCGAGACCGAGCCGTAGGTCGGTTTCAAGCCGACGATCCCGCACAGCGCCGCGGGCTGGCGGATCGAGCCGCCGGTGTCGGTGCCGAGCGCCCACGGCGCGAGCCCCGCGGCGACCGCGGCGGCGCTACCGCCCGAGGAGCCGCCCGGTACGCGGCCGCGGTCCCACGGGTTGCGGACCGGACCGAAGGCCGAGTTCTCGTTCGAGGAGCCCATCGCGAACTCGTCCTGGTTGGTCTTGGCGAGCAGCGGCGCACCCGCCAGCTGCAGGCGCTCGACGGCGGTCGCCGTG
>DASWFM010000131.1:0-3041 GCA_036394235.1 Solirubrobacteraceae bacterium
GGGTCCCACGCGAGCGCGCGAGCCGGCAAAACGATCGCCGTCACCGAGCACGATTTCCACATCGAAGCTCCGACCAGTCTGGCCCCCGGCAGGTACAGCATCCATGTGGCCAACGACGGCGCTACCGACCATGAGCTGATCATCGCCCCGACGCAGAACGGCTCGCTGCCGCTCCGCCCCGACGGCCTGACCGTCGACGAGGAATCGGTCGAATCGAGCGAGCCCGGCTCGCTCGAGCCCGGCGGCCCGGATGCACGGCGCGTGCTGAAGGTCAACCTCGCTCCGGGGCGTTACGTCTTCTTCTGCAACATGGAGGGGCACTTCATGGCAGGCATGCATCACGAAGTGGCGGTCGGCTGATGTTCGTCCGGCGTCAGGGCAGCCGGCCGATCACCGCATCGGGGTCCGGCCGGCGGCCGATCATTGCGATCTTCCTGACCTTCGCGCTGATCTCGGCCGCGACGATCGCGCTGTCGGTGCACACCACCAAAGGCTCCGAGCACCGCACGAGCGTGATCCAGATCGCGGCCCGGCAACGCACCCTCGCCGAACGCTACGTGGAGGAAACGCTGCTCGTTCGCGAAGGGCGTACGGCGAACCCCGCCTACACCGCCGGTGTCCTGCAGGCCTCTGCCGCGGCTCTGCTCGGCGGCGGCAACGCGCCAGGCGTCAACGGAGACGACGACGAAACCAAGCTGCCGGCCGCGGAAGACACCGCGATCCAGCGCCAGTTCGCACTGGAGCAGCGGCTCGTCGCGGACCTGACGAGCACGGGCGAAGCCGTGCTGGCGCACCGATCGATGGCGGCGCTCCCCGAAACTGCGGGCGAGCACCTCGGCACGATCGAAGCGATCCCCCGGCTGCGCGTGCTCGCAGCCCTCACCTCGAGCATCGCCTTCCGTGCGGCCCGCGAAATCGGCCGCACCGATGAATCGAACATCACGGGGCTGCTCACGAGCCAGATCGTGCTGGGGGTCGGCGGGCTGCTGATCACCTTGCTGCTCGCCGCCGCACTGCTCGCCGCCACCCGCCGCCAGAGCGCCCATTTCCGCAGCCTCGCCCTGAGCTCGACGGATCTCGTCGTGGTGCTCGGAAGCGGCGGCGCCCGGTACGTCAGCCGCTCGGTCTCGGCATTCGTGGGGCGCCCGGAGTCCGAGCTCTACGGCGACGGCCTGATGCGCTTCATCCACGAGCAGGACCGGCCCCTGATCGAAAGCGTCAGGACCGAGGGCGAGCCATCCGAGTTCACGTTCCGGATGCGCAACGTCGCCGACGAATGGCGGCGCCTCGAGGCCCGCGCGACGGACCTCCGCGAGGACCACAATCTGCGCGGCGTCGTGATCCACGCGCGCGACGCGACCGATCGCGTGGCGCTCGAGGAAGAGCTCACCGCGAAGGTCGTCCGCGACGGCTTCGCCAACCAGCTCTCCGAGGCGATGGAGATGGCCGACGACGAGCACGAAGTCTTCAACGTCGTGGAGCGCGGCATGGTCGAGATCGAAGAGGGCACGCCGATGGAGCTGCTGCTCTCGGACTCGAGCCGCGCGAATCTCGGCCGCGTCGCCTCGAACCCTGACCGCGAGCCGCCGGCGTGCCCCGTGAAGTCGCCGTTCTCCTGCGTCGCCGTCCGCCGCGGCACGGCCGTCGTGTTCGAGTCGAGCCAGGACCTCAACGCCTGTCCGCACCTGCGCGGCCGCACGAGCGGGCCGTGCTCGGCGGTGTGCGTGCCGGTCAGCTTCATGGGCCGCGCGCTCGGCGTGCTGCACACGACGGGCCCCGACGCCGAGCCGCTCGGCGACGGCGCCGTCGCCCAGCTGTCGGTGCTCGCCGGCCAGTCGGGCGCGCGCATCGGGACCGTGCGGGCCTTCGAAAAGACTCAGCTGCAGGCCTCGACGGACGGTCTCACGGGTCTCGTCAACCGCCGCACCGCCGAGCGCCGCCTGCGCGAGCTGGTGCGGGCCGGTCACCTCTTCGCGGTCGCGATCGGCGACCTCGACCATTTCAAGCAGCTCAACGACACGCACGGCCACGAGGCCGGCGACCGCGCCCTGCGACTCTTCTCCCAGACGGTCAAGCGGACCTTGCGCGAGCACGACATGATCGCGAGGTGGGGCGGCGAGGAGTTCGTGCTCGCGCTACCGGAGCTCGACCGCTTCCGGGCGGTCGCGATCCTCGACCGCGTGCGCCACGACCTGGCCGTCGCCCACCCGGGCGAAACCCCCCGGTTCACCGTCAGCTTCGGCGTCAGCGACTCGACCTGTGGGCAGAGCGTCGAGACGCTCCTGGCGATCGCCGACCGCGGCCTCTACACCGCCAAGCAGGGAGGCCGCGACCGCTCCGTGATCGGCGACCCCGAGGCCGCTGCCCGCGGCGGCGTCGAGCGCTACGCGACGCTCACCGCCGAGCATCACCCGACGGCCGAAGCGGCGAGCGCCGAGGAGGACGGTGCCCCGCTCGACACCAGCCACCTGAGGCTCACTATGCGCGCTGCGGCCGATGAGGAGGAACCGCGCCCCAGCGGCGTCGAGATCCGCTGATCGAGCCTGGGCGCGCAGTTCAGACAGCCGGGCATTGGAGCCTGGGCGCGCAGTTCAGACAGCCGGGCATTGGAGCAGATTCAGGCTGCCGAGCGCCAGGCAGCTGTCGACCCGTTCGGGGAGCTTGCCGCGACGCACGCGAAGGCGGGTGTACTTGCCGACCACCCCGGCCTTCGAGACGAACACTTCGATCACGGCGCCGGTGTGCAGGAAGCGCTCGAACGCGGGGAACGAGATCGCCGGCACACCATGCGGCCCGGCGACGGTGATGCGGCGCACCACGGCACGGCGCGGGCAGCGGCGTCCACGGCAGCGCACGGTGACTAGCGCCCCCGGCGGCGCCTTCTGCACCCTCAGCAGTCGCAGGTCCACCCCGCCGGCGAACCACACCCCGGCGATCCGCACGACCGGAAACGGCGTCATCAGGGGGGTGGCAGTCGACGTGCGCGCGGCCGCCTGGGCCGGTGGCGCCGATCCGGGCAGGGCCGGGCCCTGCGCGGGAGG
>DASWFM010000132.1:0-10319 GCA_036394235.1 Solirubrobacteraceae bacterium
ACCTCGCCCAGCTCCGCCCGGGCCCGTGCGAAGAACTCACGGACCTGGAGGGGGTTGGCCATTCCGGTGGTATCGCCGAAACCGATCTCCACAGCGCCGGCGTCGCGCAGCGCGGCGGCGATCGACAGCACGCGCTTGGCCGGCACATCGCCCTCGTAGGGGCAGCCGAAGGAGGTCGAGATCACCCCCTCGCAACGCAGACCAGCCTCACCGGCGCGGTCGAGCACGCGGCGCAGGCCCTCCAATGACTCCTCGACCGATCTGTTGACGTTCTTGCGGTTGTGGGTCTCGGAGGCCGAGAGGAAGACGTTGACCTCGTCGAAGAGCGGCCGCTCGCGCTCGTTCGCCGCCAGCAGGGCGAGGGCGCCCTCCAGGCCACGCTCGTTGGGGATCAGCACGGACAGGCTCACCTCGGCGGCGTCGGCGAGCTGCGGGATCACATCGGGGCGCACGAAGCTCGTCACCTCGAGGCGGCGAAGGCCGGTCCGCGCAAGGCCCTCGATCAGCTCCACCTTGCGGGCCGTGGGAATCACCTCGGGCTCGTTCTGGAAGCCGTCCCGCGGCCCCACCTCGCGCACACGGGCGGTCGCTGGGAGCGAGCCGGCCATGCTCACCAGCTGGACGGGCAGGAGAGCGCGGCGATCTTTCCCTCGAGCCTCATCCCGCTAAGCCTATACTCGGCCGCCGTGTCATCCAGCCCCTCTGAGCCTGTCGCGATCATCGGCGCCTCCGGAGCCCTCGGCTTTGGCCTGGCCCTGCGGCTGGCCCGCACGGGGGTGCCGATCGCGATCGGATCGCGACACGAGCCCCGCGCGCTGGAAACGGCCGAGCGGGCGCGGGAGCACGTGCCGGAGGGGACGTTCACAGGACACGAGAACGGGCCCGCTGCCGCCGCTGCCCCCACGGTGATCCTGTCCGTCCCCTTCCGCAGCCAGTCCGAGACCCTCCACAACCTCAGGGAGACGATGCGGCCCGGACAGCTGCTGATCGACGCGACGGTGCCGCTCGCAGCTGCAGTAGGCGGCAAAGCCACACGGATGCTCGGCGTGTGGCAGGGCTCCGCCGCCCAGCAGACGGAGGAGATGGCGCTCGAGGGCGTCCGGGTCGTCTCGGCCCTGCACACCGTCTCCGCAACCACGCTGGCCGACCTCGAGCATCGCCTGGACCAGGACGTGCTGGTGTGCGGCGACAAGCGCGATGACAAGCGCGAGGCCGCGGCGCTGATCGAGCGCATCGAGGGTTTGCGCTGCGTGGACTGCGGGCGGCTGGAGATGGCGCGGACGACCGAGGCCCTCACGGCGATGCTGATCAGCATCAACGCCCGTTACAAGGTCCACGCCGGCATCGCCCTCACCGGGCTGCCCGAGAAGCTCTGGGAGTGAGCGACCCCGCGCGGGACATCGTACTGCTGTCGGGCGGCACGGGTGGCGCGAAGCTCGCGCTCGGCATCGCCGAAGCCTTCGGCCCCGAGCGGCTGTCGGTGATCGCCAACACGGCGGACGACATCGAGATCTACGGCGCGCTCGTCTCCCCCGACCCGGACCTCGTGTCCTTCTGGCTGGCCGGCCTGATCGATGACCGGGGCTGGGGGCTCGAGGGCGACACTTTCGCGGTGATGGACGGCCTGCGCGAGCTCGGCGAGGAGATCTGGTTCAACCTCGGCGATCGGGACCTGGCGTGGTGCCTGGAGCGCTCTGCGCTGATCTCCCAGGGCCAGACTCCCACCGCTGCGCTTGCGCGGCTGAACACGGCGATCGGGCAGAGCGTGCCGGTGCTGGGAATGAGCGATCAGCCGGTCAGGACCTGGGTCTCGACGCCGCCAGGAGGCTGGTGTGCGTTCCAGGAGTTCATGATCCGCCGACGCGCGGCGGGTCCGCTCGACGGCCTCGAGTTCCGCGGCGTCGAGCAGGCACAACCCACGCCCGAGGTTCTCGAGGCGATCGCGACGGCACGGGCGATCGTGATCGGTCCCTCAAACCCGCTCGCCTCGATCGGCCCGATCCTCGCCGTTCCCGGGCTCGCCGAGGCGCTCCGTGCCGCCCCCGCACCGGTCGTGGCCGTCTCTCCGATCGTCGGCGGCGCGGTGCTGAAGGGCCCGACGGCCGCCTTCATGGAGCTCGCCGGCGTGCCTTGCAGCGCCCGCGGCGTGATCGAGGTCTATGGCGACCTGCTGGCCGGGATCGTGGCCGACGAGGCGATCCGGCGGTCCCCCGGCGCGGCGATCCTCGCGAGCCTCGAGATCGCAACGCGGATGGACGATGCGGAGAGCCGTGTGCGCCTCGCCCGGGAGACCGTGGCTTTCGCCGAGTCCCTCCCCGCGGCCGGGGCCTGAGCGGGGCCCGGCGGGCCTCGGCTTCGACCCGTCCCTCGGCTCTCCGCTCCGGCGGCCTAGGCTGCGGCGCGCGCGTCGCGCCAGGCGACCAGCGTGTCGATCGCCCCGTCGGCGACGCGGCTGAGGAACGTCTCGCGGTCATTCGCATGAGGCAGCGGCTCATCCGGAACGGGCACGTCCAGGAACGCGCACAGCGGCTCCCAGCCTTCGGTCACCTTCCAGACGAGCAGGCGCTCGGGCGGGATCGTGGCCTTGACGCCCTCGTTGTAGGCCAGCATCTGCTCCTTCATCTGCTCCGGCGAGGTGCCTTCGGCGAAGGGGGAGCGCTCGCTCCAGAGCATGCGCTCGACGAGCTCCAGATAGCGGCGCCAGCGCGGGTCCACTTCGCGCCTCGCGTCGGAGAGGTGGCGAATCAGGGAGTCCTCACGGGACATCGCGCCGATCGTCTCGCGGTAGCTCGGCTCCCATCCGTCCGGATCGCGGACGCTGAGCAGCACCTTCGCCTCGGGATGAGCGGCCGCGAGCTCGCGGTGCACGAAGCCGCCGGGCCAATCGACTGTGCTCTCGTAGCCCGCGAAGATCTCGTCGTACAGGTCCTCCCCGTCGAGCAGCCCGTGCCACAGCTCGACCTGATCGAGGTCGGCGATCAGGTTGACCCAGTGGTAGCAAGGCCCGAGGCCGAGCTGCTCGAGGGCAAGCTTCTGTGTGAGTGTGCCGGTACGGGGCAGGCCGGCTCCTATGACCTTCATGCGCGGGCTCCAAACGTCGATTCTTACGTCGCGCCATCTTCTCCGATCGCGCTGCGGAGTGGCACCCGCCCCGCCTATTCGATCGTAAGAACCTCCGAAGGATGCACGGGAAGGCCGTAACAGCGGCCTGTCCGGGTGGTTTTCGGGGATATCGTCCCTATCGCTCTCTCAGGCCCGTCGATCGGGCTCCATCCGCACCCAGAGCCCGGAGGGTTTCAGGCATGACGACAGCTGACGCACGCATACGCCGCGCCAGTGGCCACTCACACGAGGCGGTCCGGGCCCGGATCGGGACGCGCAGCCGCAGAGCCGTTCCGCGGATCGCCAGCCTCGCCGTGGCCGACGCGGGAGCGTCGCGGACGCAGGCCGAGGTTCTCGACGTGCTCGGCCTGGCCGGGGATGAGTTCGCGGAAGGCATCTTCGCCCGCTGCGGCGTCGAGCGCCGGCACCTGATGATCGACGAGGAGTTCCTCGATCAGAACCTGCAGGGCCGCACCGAACGCGTCGAGGACGATCTGTTTCGCCGTGCCCTCTGCGCGGTCGACGCGCTTGGCTGCGATCCGCGCTCGGCGGGGACGGTATTCAGCTCGAGCCTCTACTCGCTCGGCTGCCCGAGCCTGGCCCACCGGCTGGTGGAGCACTACCGGATGGATGCGGCGACCGACAAGTACCACGTGACGGGCGTCGGCTGTGCGAGCGCCGTGCCGCTCGTGAAACTGGCGGCGGGCTCGCTTCAGGAGCCCGAGGACCGAGTGCTCGTGGTGGCCGCCGAGAGCATGAGCGGCACCTTGACGCGCGCCGGCGCGGAGGACTCGAAGGCCAAGACGGTCGGCTCGGCGATCTTCGGCGACGGCTGCGCAGCGATGCTCCTCAGCAACGATCCCGCAGCCGCGGGCCCAGCCGTGCTCGCCACGAGGGTCCACCAGATCCCGGGCACGCTCGGCGCCGTCGTGCTCGGCGCCGACGCCACCGACAGCTACCTGGATCTCGCCCGGGATCTGCCGGATCTCGCGGCCGCAGGCCTCGATCGGCTGGCGGCGGAGTTCCTCGGCGCCAACGGCCTCAAGCGAGACGAGATCGATCACTGGATGGTTCACCCGGGCGGCAGGCGGATCGTCGAAGGCGCCCGCGACGCGCTGGGGCTCTCCGACGAGGATGTGGACAGCAGCTGGCGGGCGCTGGCGGGACACGGGAACGTGGGCACCCCCTCGATCTTCTACGTCCTCGCCGAGACGATCGAGCGCTACTCGCCGGAGCCCGGCGAGCACGGGCTGATCGTGACGATCGGCCCGGGCGTGACCGTCGGGCTGATGCTGCTCGCGTGGTGAGCGAAGAACTCCGCCGGAACTGAGCCGGGAGCGCTCAGCATCTAGGCTCTCGAGGAGCTGTGCGCACCGCCGCGATCCTCCCAGTCAAGAGCTTCGCCCGCGCCAAGCAGCGGCTGAGCGCGAGCGTCGAGGACAGCCTGCGACTCGCACTGGCCGGGGCGATGGTCGGCGATGTGCTGGCCGCGCTCGCCGCGACCGAGGCGATCACCGCGACGTACGTGGTGACGCGCGAGCCGCAGGCGGCCGAAGCCGCGCTCGCGAGCGGCGCGAGCGTGATCGAGGACGGCAGCGAGTCGGGGCAGTCCGAGGCGGTAGCGCTCGGCGTGAGGCGGGCGCTCGCGGATGGCTTCCAGAGAGTGCTGTGCGTCCCCGGCGACTGCCCCGCGCTCGATTCCGCCGAGCTCGCCGCGCTGCTGTCCGATCACGGCGTGCGAGGAGCGGAGGTGGTGATCCTCCCCGATCGCCACGGCACCGGCACGAACGGACTGCTACTGACGCCACCCGGTGCGATCGAACCCAGCTTCGGGCCGGGCAGCTGCGAGCGGCACGTCTCGCTCGCCGCCGCCGCCGGAATCGCCTGCCGGGTCGAGCCGATCCCGTCGCTGATGCTGGACATCGACACGGGCGATGACCTGGCGGCCCTGCGTGAGGCGCTGTCACGGCTCGACGGGCGCGCTCCCCGAACGCGGGCGGCGCTCGGCGAGCCCGCGGCGCATCCTCGAGGGCACAAGCAGGCCGCGCCGCTGGCCGGCCACTCCTAGATGAGCAGCCTCTCGCTGCGCCCGTTGCAGGGCATCGCCGAGGTCCACGCCGGCGACGACCTCGCCGCCGCGATCGTCGCAGCCCTCGGGAGCGACTACCCGCCCGAGCGCGCGCAGGGCCTCGTCTTGGCGCTGGCCCACACGATCGTCTCCAAGGCCGAGGGCGCGGTCGTGGAGCTCGCCTCGGTCGATCCGGGCGAGCGGGCCGCGGCACTGGCCGCCGAGCAGGACAGGGACGCGCGGTTCGTGCAGGTGGTGCTCGACCAGTCCGCGGAGCTACTGCGCGCCGAGCGGGACGTGCTGATCTGCCGCACGCACCACGGCTTCGTTTGCGCCAACGCCGGGGTGGACGCCTCCAACGCCGGGGCCGCCGGCCGGGCGATCGTGCTTCCCATCGACCCCGACGGCTCCGCCCGGGCGATTCGCGCGCGCATCGGAGAGCTCACCGGTGCCGCCCCGCCCGCGGTCTTGATCACCGACAGCTTCGGCCGCGCGTGGCGGCACGGCCAGGTCGACATCGCCGTCGGCCTCGCCGGGCTCGCGCCGCTTGACGACTGGCGGGGACGCATGGACGCCGAGGGCATGGAGCTGCAGGCCACCTGGCCGGCGATCGCGGATGCCGCCGCGGCCGCAGCGGACCTCGTCCGCGCGAAGGATTCCCGCGAGCCCGTCGTTGTGATCGAGGGCCTCGGCCGATTCATCACCGCCGAGGACGGGCCGGGCGCAGCGGCGCTGCTGCGGACAGCCGGGGAAGACCTGTTCCTCTAACGGGTCGGCTTGGCAGTGCATGCAGCGCAGCGTGGAGCAGACGTCCTGCCGGGTTCCCGCAGCGCCCGGCCGCAGCGATCAGGTGTGCCGCGACCAGAAGCGGATGAACTCCCGCTCGTGGCCGATCCCGAGCTCGAGTGCCAGCCGCCAGCCCTCGGGAGCCTGGTCGAGGCCGACCAGCAGTTCCTCGTATTCCGCCAGCCGTCGCCGGTGCTGCTCGACCTGGTCTTCGGCCAGCGGCTTCGGGTGGGCCCCGAAGAACAGCTTCAGGGTGGCGACATCACGGAGTTCGTACATCCCGCCCGAAGGGTCGGCGCGCCATGCCTCGAGCGCCTCCCGGCCCTGCTCGGTCAGCTCGTAGAGGCGCCGCCGCCGGCCCGTGCTCTCGCGCTGTTCCTCCAGTAGCCCCGCCTCGGCGAGCCGCCCGCTCTCGGTGTAGATCTGGGTGTGCGGCACCGTCCAGAAGTTGACGGTGCTGACCTGTGCGAGCTGCTTGAGGTCGTATGGCGTCGCCTGCCCGAGCCGCTCGAGCAGGCCGAGCACGATGTAGGAGGTCTCCGTGAGACGTGCAGTTGACATCGATCGGATCATATACTACGGTCTGAACGGTACGAGCCGAACGATCCTAGGAGAACCATCATGTCCGCTGTTGCCGTCACCCCCGCTACGAACGCGCTGGGCTTCGAGACGCAGGAACGCGAGGTGGTGCTCGACGAGCTGGCCCTGCGGGGAGAGCTTCCGAGGTGGCTGTCGGGGTCGCTGTTGCGGACCGGCCCGGCGAAGTTCGAGGTCGGCGAGCAGCGCATGCGGCACTGGTTCGACGGGCTGGCGATGCTGCACCGCTTCACGATCGCCGACGGACGAGTGTCATACGGCAGCCGGTTCCTGGAGTCGAACGCGTACCGTGCAGCGAACGAGCAGGGCAGGATCTCCTATCGCGAGTTCGCGACCGACCCCTGCCGCTCCCTGTTCAAGCGGGTCCAGACGCTGTTCGCACCCGGACGGGTGATCTCCGAGAACGCCAACGTCAACGTGACGCGCCTCGGCGAGCGCTTCGTTGCGATGACCGAGACGCCGCTTCCCATCCAGTTCGACGCCCAGACGCTGCATGCGGCGGGCACCCCCTACCGGGCGCCGGGCGAGCTGACGACGGCTCACCCGCACCTCGACCGCGCGACGGGCGGCATGCTCAACTACGCAGCGAAGCTCGGCCCGCGGAGCAGCTACCGGTTCTTCGCAGTCGATCCGGACGGCGCCGAGCCACGGGTGATCGCCTCGCTGGGCGTGTCGGAGCCCGCCTATATGCACTCCTTCGCCCTGACCGACCGCTGGCTCGTGCTGGCGGAGTTCCCGTTCGTGGTGAACCCGCTCGCGCTCGCGCTGTCGGGCCGGCCGTACATCGAGAACTACCGCTGGAAGCCCGAGCGCGGTACCCGCTTCACGCTCGTGGACCGCGCGACCGGGCGCGCCGAGGCGACGATGCGCGGCGATGCCTGCTTCGCGTTCCACCACGTCAACGCCTTCGAGCAGGGGGACGAGGTGATCGTCGACCTCTGCGCTTACCCGGACGCGGGCGTGATCGAGGACCTGTACCTGGAGCGGCTACGGGACGGAAAGCCCGTGAGCGGCGCAACGCTCACCCGCTTCAGGCTGAGGCCGGGTACCGGCGAGGTCGTCTCCGAGCGGCTCGCCGAGCAGGACCTGGAGCTGCCGCGAATCAACTACGGCGCCCACAACGAGCGGCCCTACCGGTTCGTGTGGGGCAACGGCACCGGGCCGGGGGGCTGGCTCGAACGGATCGCAAAGGTGGACACGGAGACGGGCCACACGATCTCCTGGACGGCACCGGGCTGCTATCCGGGCGAGCCCGTCTTCGTGGCCGAACCCGGCGGCGAGAGCGAGGACGCGGGCGTGCTGCTTTCGGTGGTGCTCGACGCAGGCGCCGAGCGGTCGTTCCTCCTGGTGCTCGACGCCGGTGACCTCTCCGAGCTCGCGCGGGCGGAGGTTCCGCACCACATGCCGTTCGGTTTCCACGGGCAGTTCGCACGGGACTGAGCCGGGGAGGGGAAGAAGGACGAAGAAGAGGAAGAGGAAGAGGAAGAAGAAGAAGAGAAAGATGCCGCGGTAGCAGTGGTATCTACGCGGCTGTAGCTACCACTGCGCACGCGGCATCAAAAGTGAGACAGCGAACGGACCGGTCGGCCGGCCGCCGAACGGGGAGCTCCGGTGGCCCGCCCGTCCCTACACGGCGACGGCCGCGTCCAATGGCCAGTCGCTGCCGGGCTCAGGCTGCGGGTGAAGGGCACGGATCTCGTAGAGGGTGGTGCGCTCCGCGGCGGGGCGTCCCGCCGCGTGGGCGGCGGCGATCAGCTCCTCAGGTTCGAGGCGCGTGCCGTGATAGCTGCCGGCGAGGCGGCTGATCGACTCCTCCATCAGCGTCCCGCCGAGGTCGTTGACGCCCCAGTGAAGCGCCTCGGTGGCGGCATCGAGGCCCATCTTCACCCAGCTCGCCTGCAGGCTCGGGATCGTCCGCCCCAGCGCGAGGCGGAAGACAGCGGTGTGCTTCAGGTTCTCCTCCCTGGAGATCTCCTCAACGCCGTGGGTGCGGCCCAGGAGGGTCTGGAAGGGGATGAAGGAGAGGGGCACGAACTCGGTGATTCCGCCGGTGCGCTCCTGCAGCTCGCGCACGACGCGCATGTGCTCGGCCAGCTCCCACGGCTCCTCGATGTGGCCGAACATGACGGTGGCGGTGGAGCGCAGGCCGGCGGCGTGGGAGGCCTCGATGATCTCGACCCAGCGGGCCACGGGCAGCTTGTTCGGTGAGATCCGCTGGCGGACCCCGTCGTGGAGGACCTCTGCGGCGGTGCCGGGTGTCGAGCCGAGGCCCGCGTCGCGCAGCATCACGAAGACCTCGGCGGGCGGAAGCCCGGAGATGTCGCACATGTGAGCGATCTCCATCGGGCTGTAGGCGTGTAGATGCAGGCTCGCGCCGGCCTCCTGGGCGGTCTGCTTTGCCAGGCGCAGCCATCCCAGGTAGTCCTCCAGCTGCCAGTCGGGGTGGATGCCGGATTGGATGCAGAGCTCGGTGGCTCCGTAGTCGAGCGCCTCGTGGATCCGCCTGACGAACTCCTCGGCGTCGTGTTCATATGCATCGGGAGAGCGCTTGCCCTGGCCGAAGCCGCAGAAGGCGCAGCCGACGGTGCAGACGTTGGAGATGTTGACGTTGCGGTTGACGACGAAGGTGACGGTCTCGCCGGCGAGCTCTGTGCGCAGCTCGTCGGCGGCGAGACGGATCTCCTCGATCGCCTCGGGCCGCGTCTCGGCGAACAGCGCCGTCAGCTCCTGTGCGGTCAGGGCCTCCCCGGCCCGGCCCCGTTCGATCGCTCCCGGAACCAGGCTGGGGGCGATCGGCGTGGGCGGCTCGGTGCGGCCGGAGCCGCGGCGTGGGATGAAGGACCAGTAGCGGGCCTTGATCGTGTCGAGGACGCCTTGGGCGACCCAGTCGGCGTCGATGTAATCGGCGTATACGCAGAGGCGCTCGGTCAGCGCGTAGCCCTCCTGCTGTAGCTCCCGGCGGACCTGATGGGGGGAGGGAAACGGGTGCTCGGGAGAGATGTGATCGCCGTTTGCGGACAAGCCGCCGAGGTCGGTGGCCCCGGCGGCGACCAGCTCGCCCCACCAGTCGGCGAGGTTCGGAGGGATCTGGATGCCGACGCCCGGAAGGACGCGGCGCGTCTCGGCGATCAGGCGCTTCATGTCCTCGATGTCGACCGGACATGCCCAGTCGGGCAGGGGCAGCTCGGGCCGGCCGTCGGCGACGCCCGTGCGCCAGTACTCGCGGGCCGCCTCGTCGGCGATCTCGGCGGGCTCCTGGCCGTAGTAGCGCTGGTGGGGCACGAAGTTCTGCAGGATCACCTCCTGGATGTGGCCGTGGCGGTCGTGCAGCTCGGCGAGCGCCGCGAGGGAGTCCATCCGCTCCTGCTCGGTCTCGCCGATGCCGACGAGGATGCCGCTCGTGAAGGGGATCTTCAGCTCCCCGGCGGCGGCGATAGTCTCCAGGCGCCGGGCCGGGTGCTTTGTCGGCGAGCCCGCGTGAACGGTCTCCATCAGGCGCTCGGAGACGGACTCCAGCATCAGCCCTTGCGAGGCCGTCACCTCACGCAGCCGGGCGAGGTCCTCCCGGGAGAGCACGCCGAGGTTGGTGTGCGGGAGCAGGCCACGCTCGAGGGCCCGCTCGCATGCCCAGACGACATAGGAGACGAAGTCCTCGTGGCCGTAGGAGGCGAGGCGCTCGCGCACCTCGGCGTTGACCTCGGGGCGCTCGCCGGTCAGGACGAGCAGCTCCTTGACCCGCCGCCGCGCGGCGCCGTCCAGGAGCTCG
>DASWFM010000133.1:0-2687 GCA_036394235.1 Solirubrobacteraceae bacterium
CGCGGGCCGCCGCAACATCACGCTGTGGAGCGATCCGGACTAGATGGCCGACACCGGGCGGCGCTGCTCGGCGACCATGCGCAGGGCGAACCGCCCGGCGGGATGCGCCCGGCCCCGCGCGATCAGCCGGGACGTGGGCTCGTCGAGCAGCTCGAGCGGCGGCAGCCTGACGCCGTAGTCAGAGGGCAGCACCACGGGTGCGGCGAGCGCCGCGAAGGTCAGGTCGGCGGCCGTGAAGCGGTCGCCGAGCAGGAAGGGCCGACCGTCCTCGAGCATCCCGGCCACCCAGTCGAACTCCTCCCAGACGGTCGCCTCATCGCTGATCTCGATGCCCGGGGTGATCTCGAGCGCATGGTCGATGAAGCGCTTCGCGAGCGGCAGCGCAGCGCGCAGCGCGCGGGCCTCCCAATGCGGCACTCCCTGGTTGTTGAAACGAAGCATCACCTCCGGCTGCTCGAACATCCGCACGTAGATCAGCCGCCGTCCGTGCGGGCCGAGCCGCTCGTCGAGTCGCTCGCAGACGCTCGCGAGCTCCGGCGAAGTGGCGTCGTCTGCGACGAGACGTCGCTCGGGGGGCAATCGGCGATCGACCCACGCGATGATCTCCGCCGACTCGCCGATTGCGCCTTCGGGTGTGACGAGCACCGGAACGGTGCTGCCGCCGCCCGCACGCCTGGCGTAAAGCCGGTGCAGACCCTGGACGTGTGGTTCCTCCCGATACGGGAGCCCGGCGCGCTCGAGCGCCCAGCGGGCCTTCTCGCAATAGTGGCTGATCGGAATCGTCACCAGGCGGAGCATTTCCGCTGGCAGTATGGCCCTTTGCTAGCGTCCCCGGCGGTGGCGGAGTTCGAGGAGTGGGAGATCGCCCTACACGGGCGCCGCGCGATCTACAGGGTCGCCGGCAGCGGTCCGCCCGTCGTGCTGATCCACGGCATGCTCAACTCGTCCAGCCACTGGCAATCGGTCGCGCGGCGGCTGGCGACGCAGCACACCGTCGTCGCACCCGACCTGATCGGCCACGGCGACTCCGCTGCGCCCCGCGGCGACTACTCGCTCGGGGCCCATGCAGCGGCGATTCGCGACCTGCTTACGGCGATCGGCATCGAGCGTGCGACGATCGTCGGGCACTCGCTCGGCGGCGGCGTCGCGATGCAGTTCTTCTACCAGTTCCCCCAGCGCGTCGAACGACTCGTGCTGGTCTCGAGCGGGGGCCTGGGCCGCGAGGTCGGGCCGATGCTGCGTACCGCCGCCCTGCCCGGCACCTCGGCGCTGCTCTCGCTGACGATCCACCCGCGTCTGCTCGAGGCGATCCGCGAGGCCGGAACGAGGATGCGGGCACGGGGCATGCCCAGCGGCGCATATCTGGAAGCGATAGCCCGGGCTCTGCGGCCGCTGCAGAACGCCGGTGCACGTGAGGCCTTCCTGCAGACATTGCGCTCGGTGATCGACGTGCGCGGTCAGCGTGTCAGCGCGAGCGACCGGCTCTACCTGCTGGAGTCGATTCCGACCCTGATCGTGTGGGGCGAGCGCGACCACACGATCCCGCTGGAGCACGGTCGCGCCGCCCACCTCGCGATGCCCCACAGCCATTTCCGGACGCTGCCCCGCGCCGCGCATTTCCCGAACCTCGAAGACCCGGCGGGGCTCGCCGCGGCCTTGCTGGAGTTCATCGCGGCGACCGCCCCGGCTCCGGCCGACGCCCTCGCCGACTGGGGTGCGGTGCTGGCACACCGCTCTCCCCGCACACGGCGGCAGGACCGCGCACTGGCCTAGATCTCGCGCACCGGCCTAGACGCACTGGCCTGGATCTAGCTCGCCGAAGGCCGCCGCGCGGCGGCAGCGGCGGGTGTGACGAACGCGCCTGCGGCAGGGAAGGCCGAATCGAGCAGCTCGAGCATCGCGCGGACGCAGACTGGGTCGAACTGCGTCCCGGCTCCGTCCCGCAGCTCACCGCGGGCCTCCCCGGCGGACCGGCCTCGCCGGTAGGGGCGGTCGCTGGTGATCGCGTCGAAGGCGTCCGCCACCAGCAGGATCCGCGAGGCCTGGGGAATCGCCTCGCCGGCGAGCCCGTCCGGATAGCCGCTGCCGTCGAAGCGCTCATGGGCATGGCGGACCCAAGGCACGATCATCGCGAGCCCCTCCACCCGAGCGACCAGCTCGGCCCCGGCGATGCTGTGGCCCTTGACGGTCTCGAACTCCTCGCCTGACAGCTCACCCGTCTTCGACAGGATTCTGTCGGGGATCGTGACCTTCCCGACGTCGTGCAGCATCGCCGCGATTCGCAGCGTGCCGAGCATCTCCGAACGCCAGCCGAGCGTCGCAGCGATCTCGACGGCCCAGTCGGCCACGGCGCGTGAATGCTCGTGCCCGGCGCTCATCCGCAAGTCGACGGCCTGGGCGAGCGTCGCGGCCCAGCTGAGCCGCTCCTCGATCGTCGTCGCCGAGCCGCGCGGGCGGCCATCGCGCGAGGCATACAGCCTCACGTCCGCGATCCGCATCAACTCCTCGAGATCGATGCCGTCCATCGGGAAGGTCGCGACACCGATCGAACAGGGCTGCCGGCGCGTCAGCTCCGCGGCCATCCGCGCCGCCATGTCGAGCGCCGTCGCCGGCTCGATGTCGGAGATCAGGATCGCGAACTCGTCGCCACCGATGCGGCCGATCGCATCGGCGGGCCGCAGCACATC
>DASWFM010000134.1:0-14896 GCA_036394235.1 Solirubrobacteraceae bacterium
TATCGGCGCTACAGGGCCTTGGTGACCTTGCCGGCTTTGAGACAGCGAGTGCAGACGTAGGCGCGGCGCGGCGTCTTTCCGTCCATGATCCGCACCTTCTGGAGGTTCGGGTCGAAGCGCCGCTTGGTCGCGACCATCGAATGGCTGCGGCTCTGGCCGAACGACGGGCCCTTGCCGCAGCTGTGGCAAACCTTGGCCATGCCGGGGAGTCTAGCCGCTCGCGAGCTGCTCCCGCAGCGCCGCCATCGCCATCACGGCCTCTGCTGCGTTGCGGCCCTGGTCGCGCTTGTCGCCACCGGAACGAGCCAGCGCCTGCTCCATCGTGGCGCAGGTGAGGACGCCGAACGCGCAGGGGACGCCGGTCTGCAGTGAGACGTCCATGATTCCCCGGGCCGCCTCGGCGCAGACGAAGTCATAGTGGTCGGTCTCCCCCCGGATCACGGCACCGATGCACGCGACACCCGCGAAGCGGCCCGAGCGGGCGGCGTAGGAGGCCGCGATCGGCAGCTCGTAGGCGCCGGGCACGTCGAGCACCTCCAAGCGCTCGACGCCCCGCTCGGCAAAGGCGGCGCGCGCCCCGGCGAGGAGCCGTTCGGCCAGCTCCCCGTAGAAGCGGGCGACCACAATCGCGTAGCCGTCGCTCACCGCGGGCGCTCGCCGTGATCTTCGTCGGCCTGCTGCGTCTCCCGGTCCGCGTGGGCGGGGCCGCGAAGCAGTTCGGCGTCGAGGTTGAGCCCCTGGTGGTGGAGGGTGTGGCCCATCCGCTGCGCCTTCGTGCGCAAGTAGGACTCGTTGTGCTCGTTGGGCGCGTGCTCGATCGGGATCTGACCGGCGACGGACAGCCCGTAGCCCTCGAGGCCGCGGATCTTCTTGGGGTTGTTCGTGAGGATCCTGATCGAGCTGAGACCGAGGTCGACGAGGATCTGCGCGCCGATCCCGTACTCGCGGAGGTCCGCCGGAAGCCCCAGCCGCTCGTTCGCTTCGACCGTGTCGAGGCCCTCCTCCTGGAGCCGGTAGGCGCGCAGCTTGTTGAGCAGGCCGATCCCCCGGCCCTCCTGGGAGAGGTACAGCAGCACCCCCTGGCCTTCGCGGTCGATCATCGACAGCGCGGATTCGAGCTGCTCGCCGCAGTCGCAGCGCAGCGAGTGGAACACGTCTCCGGTGAGGCACTCGGAGTGCACCCGGACCAGCACGTCTGATTGGCCGGCCACGTCGCCCTTGACGAGCGCCACATGGTGCTTGTCGTCGATCAGCGAGCGGTAGCCGACCGCCTCGAAATCGCCGAAGGTCGTGGGCAGCGCGGTCGCGACGACGCGTTCGACGAGCTTGTCGTGGCGGCGGCGGTAGGCGATCAGGTCGGCCACCGTGACCATCTTCAGCCCGTGGCGCGTGCAGTACTCGGCCAGTTCGGGAACGCGCGCCATCGTGCCGTCGTCGTTCATCACCTCGCAGATCACCCCGGCCGGGTTGAGCCCGGCGAGGCGCGCCAGGTCAACCGCCGCCTCGGTCTGGCCGGCGCGCTCGAGCACCCCGCCGGAACGGCTCTTCAGGGGGAAGATGTGGCCGGGCTGGACGAGGTCGCGGGGTCGGCTCTCGGGGTCGACGGCGACCTGGATGGTGTGCGCCCGGTCGTGGGCGGAGATGCCGGTCGTGACGCCGTCCCGGGCCTCGACCGTGACCGTGAACGGGGTCTCGAACGGAGACTCGTTCTTCGCCGCCATCAGGTCGAGGCCGAGCTCGTCGCAGCGCTCCGGCGTAAGCGACAGGCAGATCAGCCCCCGTCCCTCCTTGGCCATGAAGTTGACCGCCTCGGGCGTCGCGAACTGGGCGGCCATCGTCAGGTCGCCCTCGTTCTCTCGATCTTCGTCATCGCAGACGACGACCATCTTGCCCTGCCGGATGTCCTCGATCGCCTCCTCGATCGTCGAGAAGGCCGAACGGGCCCGCGCGGTGCTCATATACGTGCTCCCATCAGTCGCTCGACGTGCTTCGCGAGCACGTCGACCTCGATGTTGACCTTCGCCCCGGGCGCGATCGCGCCAAGTGTGGTGCGGGTCAGCGTCTCGGGTATCAGCGACACCGAGAAGCTCCCATCGCCGAGCGCGCTGACCGTCAGGCTGACGCCGTCGACTGCGACCGATCCCTTCTCGACGAGGTAACGCGTCAGCTCGGGGTCCGCCTCGATCTCCACGACGCGGGAGATCCCCTCGGGCTGCACGGCGATCACCGTGCCGGTGCCGTCGACATGACCCTGGACGAGATGACCGCCGAGGCGATCCGCCGCCCGCAGGGCCAACTCGAGGTTCACAGCGTCGCCCGCGGCGAGCGAAGCCAGCGAGGAACGCTCCAGCGTCTCGGGCATCGCCTCGGTGCGAAAGCCCTCGCCGTCCACCAGCGTGGCGGTCAGGCACACGCCGTTGACAGCGACGGAGTCGCCCTCCTTCACCTCACCCGCCAGCGCCGTTGCGATCCGCAGCTGCGCGCCGCCCGCGCCTGCGTCGAGCTCCACGACCCGCCCGAGGTCGGCGATCAGCCCCGTGAACATCTCAGCCCCGGCATCTGTCGCTCACCACTCTCGCAGGCGCGCCGTGATCAGCAGGTCCTCGCCGATCGATTCGCAGCTCATCGTCAGCGCCTTCACTGCCTCGGCGATGCGCTCCACCCCTTCGCCCTCGAGCGGATCGCGCGCGGCGCTGCCGCCGAACAGCAGCGGCGCGAGGAACAGCCTGACTTCGTCGACCTCGCCGGCGTCGAGGAACGATCCGGCCAGGTGCGGGCCGCCCTCGAGCAGGATCGAGGTGACGCCCAAGGCGCCGAGCTGGTCGAGCGCCGAGCGGATCCGCGCCGGCTCGTTCTCGCCCGTGGCCACGAGTACGTGGACGCCCGCCGCTTCCAGCGCGTCGGTGTCGCCGCGGGCGGCGGCGCGAGAGACGACCACGGTGAGCGGTATCTCCGCGGCATGGGTCACGAGCTGGGAGGTCGTGGGAAGCCGCGCGAGTGAGTCGAACACGACGCGGCGCGGCTGCAGGCCGGGCTCGGCGAGGATGCCGCTGGGTCGGGCCGTGAGCTGAGGGTCGTCGGCCAGCGCCGTGCCGATGCCGACGACTACGGCGTCGAGCGACGCCCGCCAGCGATGTGCGAGGTCTCGGCTCGGCTCGCCGCTGATCCACTGCGAGTCCCCCGTGCGGGTTGCGACCTTGCCGTCGAGCGTCATCGCCGACTTGAACAGCACCCACGGACGGCCGACGCGAGCGTGCTTGCGAAACGCCTGGTTCAGCAGCCTCGCGGCAGTCGCAACCTCGCCGTCCGCGACGATCACCTCGACGCCCTCGTCGCGGAGGATCCCCAGGCCGCGTCCCGAGGCCTTCTCCGTCGGGTCGTCCGAGGCGACCACCACGCGGCGAATCCCGGCCTGCAGGATCGCGTCCGTACAGGGCGGCGTCTTCCCCTCGTGGCAGCAGGGTTCGAGCGAGACGTACAGAGTGGCTCCCTCGAGGTCTGCGAGGCCGCAGGCCTCGATCGCGTTGACCTCCGCGTGGGCCCCGCCATAGCGCTGGTGCCAACCCTCGCCGAGCACCTCGCCGTCGCGGGCGACGACGGCGCCGACGACCGGGTTCGGCTTGACCGCCCCGAGGCCCTGTTCGGCGAGCTCCACGGCGCGCTGCAGGTGCAGCTTGTCGGTGTCGGTGCAGATCGCCATCTCTGCAGTGAGGATAGAGGTCTGCCGGACAGTCCATCAGGCCGCGCAGCGGCCGCCGTGGAGCCTGTACACCGTCATCGCCGGGCCCGGTCTCCGGTAGGCCCGGGGGTAGTAATCGAAGCTCCAGTCGAAGTTGAAAGCGACCGGTCCGCTGCCGGGGATGTAGGGGGAGGCGCGGTACGCGACGGTGGCTTCGCGCCGCAGCGCCTCGTAATAGGCGACGGCCTGCGGAACCGCTCGCGGATCTGCGAACGCGCGGCCTGTCTCCGTCGAGGCCGACACGACCCAGCAGAAGCCGCGACGGCGGTAGTAGCCGAGCAGCGCGGGCGAAAGCGTGCGCACATAGTTCTCGATCCCGACTTCGTGGTGGGCGGCGACGTCGAGTGCTCCGCTCGAGTCGATGTAGGTGAACAGCGAGGGCCACTTGCACCAGCGGTAGTTGGACCCGAGGGCGGCCGCGGCGCAGCCGGCCGGCCGTCCGGGGGGTTCGCGTGCCCACTGGTCGGGGGACACCGGCTCGACCACGACGTTCGCCCCGCGCGGGATGTTGAGGAGCATCCAGTCGCGCGTCTGGGTTCGGGTGTCGGTGCGCGACAGCACGGTGCCCGAGTGCACGCTGTAGGCGAGCCCCTGGCCGGTCAGCGCGAGCACGGCGAGCAACGCGAGCAGGCCTGGCACGGCGGCGCGGAGCCCGGCCGCCGGGAGCGCGACGCCGGAGCGGCCCGGGCGGCGCCGCAAGAGCAGGCGCTGCAGCGCGCCGATCGCCTGCGCCCCCGCGAAAGCTGCGAGCAGGCAGAGGATCGGCAAGATCGGCATCAGCCAGCGACCGAAGTAGCGGCCCTGGGTGCCCATGAACACGAGGTACAGCAGCGGCGCGGGCACGAGCAGCAGGCCGAGCCGTCGATGCGAGCGCCAGATCGTCACCGCTCCGGCCAGCGCCGCGAGCGCCGGGACCCAGCCGAGACCCCAGGTCAGAGACCAGAGGTAGTAGAGGAGTCCCCCCTGTTTCGGCGCGCCGAGCTTGCCCTGCGATTCGGCGGCCTGCGAGGACTGGTGGACGAGTCCGCGATGGAAGCCCGAATAGTCGAGCAACGCATAGGGATTGGCGAGCAGGAACGCGACAAGCGCGGAGCCGGCGAGCCCCACCGCTCCGAGCAGCGTCCTGCGACGCTCCTCCGGGCCTCCGTCGAGCGCGCGACTGACCGCCGCGAAGAGATACGGGACGAGCACGATCCCCGCCGTGTACTTGGTGGCGCAGGCCAGCCCGAGTCCGATCCCGGCGATCAGGTGATCGCGCAAGCGCCCTTTGCGGAGCACCCCCGCGCTGCCCAGCAGCGACAGCGTCAGGGGCGCGAGCGTGGGCACGTCGTTGAGGGCGAGGTGCGAGTAGAAGACGGGCAGGAAGGCGACCGAGGCGATCGCCGCCGCGAGCAGCCCGACCGCACGGCCGAGCAGTCTTGCGCCCGTCAGGTACAGCAGCCACACCGCGATCGTCCCGAGCGCCGCCGCGGCGACCCGCGCCAGCGTGTAGACGCCCGCCGGGTCGTGGCTGTAGGCATGGACCGCGCCCCGTGCACCTCCGTAGGAAGCCCAGAACAGGAAGTGCAGGACGTAGGTGAAGCCGGGCGGGTTGGCGAAGTAGTGGGGGTTCAGCGTCCCTTCCCTGAACATCGCGATCGCGTGCGGCACGAAATGGTCGGCCTCGTCGGCGTTGTAGGCGTAGGGCAGCCCCTGGCGGACCCCCCACAGCCGCAGGACGAGCGCGCCGGCGAGCACGAGGCCGAGCCCCGCCCAGATCCACCGGCGGGTGCTGTCGCGTTCCGGCTCGCCGTCGCGCGCCGCCCCCATCGGCGACGCCTTTACCGCATCTCCCCGGGGCGTCTCAGCAGTTGCCATAGACCGCGTAGTAGCGGTTCGCGAAGATGTGGCTGAAGCCTCGCAGCGGGATCTGGTCGCGCGGGTCGTCGCCGACGTCGACGATCGCCTCGAAGAAGATCGCGCTGCCCAACGGGTAGACGGCAACGCTCCCGGCGCGGATGCGATGCTCGAGCGTGTGCGATCCGCGGCCGACGTCCGCGCGTGCCTGCGAACGGGCGACGATCTCGTGCTGTCCGACGGTGTCGAGTATCCAGCGCGCGTCGGGGATCAGCTTGTTGTTGGGCAGAGAGACGAGGCGGCAGCGCCGGATCTCGGCCGCGACACGTGGATCGCGCAGCGCGGCGGCCAGCCCGGTGTGGAATTCCTCGTGGTAGGCGAGCGTGTTGCGGAGGCTCGAGAGGCTCACGGTCGTGGCCGCGGCACCCGCTCCGTAGGCGACCAGGACGACGGCGCCGGCGATCCACACGCGCCGCGCCCACGAGCCGGGCACGAGCATCGACCAGCCGCCCAGGAAGACAGCGCAGAACAGCAGCAGAACCGTCGCCCCGCCCAGCAGGTAGCGATCGATCACCGAGGCCCCGGCGGCGCCCTCGGCGAGGAACACGAGGTACAGCAGAACGATCGAGACGAGCGGCACCGCCGCCCGCCGCGGCGCCATCCAGATCGCGAGCGGGATTCCCGCGAGCGCTCCGAGCATCACGGGGAGCTTGTCGATCCGTTCCGTGAAGGTCCACAGCGCGCTGACGACCGCCGAGGCGCCCTGCGTGCGTTCCAGTTCCTGCGCCAGTCCGGCCGTGGCGGTCAGCGAGTACAACGGGTTCCCCGTGACGATCGCGTCGAGCGCCACCCAGATCACAGGCGCGCTGGCCGCCAGGGCGAGGTTGCGCAGGCGCGTGCGATTACCGGCGCCGCGCCAGCACCACAGCCAGTAGACGCCGCTGAGAACCCACGCGTCGGGCCGCAGCAGTCCGGCGGCTGCGAGCGCCACGAACACGGGGGCGCCGCGCCGCGGACGTTCGACCTCCAGCACGATCGCCCACACGACGAGGGCGACGTAGGAGATGTCCAGGTAGCCCTGCGCGGAGAGGTTCTCGACGAAGAAGCGACTCAGCAGGAGCAGCGCCGCGAGCACCCCGACGACGGGCCCGAAGCAGAGCCGGCCGAGCCGGTAGAGACCGGCGACGGCGGCCACGAACGAGGCGATCGAGCCGAGCACCATCAGCCGCGCGCCGCCGTCGCCGAAGATCGAGCAGATCATCCCGAAGAAGATCGCCAGCGGATGCTCGGTGGGACCGCGGTAGACACGGAAGTCGGGCAGGTGCAGATGCAAGAGGTCGCGGCCCCACAGCAGCGCGTAGAAGGAGTCGTAGGTGGGGTATGTGGGGAACGCGAGGTAGCCGGCCAGGGCACCCGCGCACAGCACGGCAAGGCCGATCGCCGCCCAGCCCTTCAGGGGGCGGCCGCGCAGCGCCGCGAGCCTGATCGAGCCCGGCGCGCGCCGGGTGGATATCGCGCTCTCCATCTAGCCTGGGCCGCACCCGAGCCGGCGCCGAGGCCGGGCGGGCGGGCCGGATGCCCGGTGCCAAGACCGTGACTGCGCTTTGGGATACTGCCGGGAGCCAAGTCTAGGCAAATCGACGGCCATGAAGCTCATCATCCAGATCCCCTGCTTCAACGAGGCGGACCAGCTTCCGAGGACGCTCGCCGACCTGCCCCGCGAGGTCGCCGGCTTCGATCGCGTGGAGTGGCTCGTGATCGACGACGGCTCGACCGACCAGACGATCGCGGTCGCCCGGGCGCATGGCGTCGACCACCTCGTGAGGCTGACCAACAACAAGGGCCTCGCGGCCGGCTTCCAGGCGGGGATCGACACGGCGCTGAAGCTCGGCGCGGACGTGATCGTCAACACCGACGCGGACAACCAGTACTACGGCCCGGACGTCGTCAAGCTGGTGGGGCCGATCCTCGAAGGCCGCGCGGACATGGTCGTCGGCGACCGCGAGGTCACCGGCATCGAGCACTTCTCGCCGTTGAAGAAGACACTGCAGCGGCTCGGCTCGTGGGTCGTCCGCCAGGCCTCCTCCACCGATGTGCCCGACACGACCTCCGGCTTCCGCGCCTACAACCGCGAGGCGGCGATCCAGATGATGGTCGTCTCGAAGTTCACCTATACGCTGGAGACGATCATCCAGGCGGGCAAGCAGCTGGTGGCGATCGACCACGTGCCGGTCCGGACCAACCCGACGACGCGGGAGTCGCGGCTGTTCCCCTCGATGGGATCCTACGTTCGCCGAAACGCGGTGTCGATCTTCCGGATCTACGCCCAGTACGAGCCGCTGCGGGTGTTCTGGAGCCTCGCGCTCGTGATCGGGCTGGGCTCGGTCGGCGTGTGGATCCGCTTCGCGGTCGCCTACGCGGAAGGCAACGGCAAGGGCCATGTGCAGTCGTTGATCCTCGGCGCCGTCCTGTTCATCGCCGCCGTGGTGCTGTGGGCGCTGGGCGTGATCGGCGACCTGCTCGCCGCCCAGCGGGTGATGACCCAGAGGACCTACGAGCGGGTGCGGCGGATCGAGCTGCAACTCGACGTCGAGCCCTCCCACTACGAACCGGGTCAGGGGCCGGGCGAGGAGCCCGAGGACGGCCCGCGCGTCGGCAACCACGCGCCCGGCGAGCAGCCCGGGCAGGAGGTCGCGAGGCTGTGAGCGAGGTGACCGTCTCCTCCGACGGGATCGTCACCGGCAACACCTACGACAAGTACGGCTCCTCGAATCCCGTCGTCAAGCGCCTGATGTCGGGCTTCGAGAGCTCGCTCGAAGAGCTCTTCGCGGCCGCCGACCCGTCGTCGGTGCTCGACGTGGGCTGCGGCGAGGGTGTGCTCGTGCAGCGGTGGGCCATCGAGCGCCCCGGCGCGCGGCTCGTCGGCATCGATCTCGAAGAGCCTTCGATCCAGACGGGATGGGCCGAACACGAGGCCCCGAACCTCACCTACCGGGTGATGGAGGCCGCGAACCTCCCGTTCGCCGACGGCGAGTTCGAGCTGGCGAGCGCAATCGAGGTTCTCGAGCATGTCCCCGATGCCGAGCACACGGTCGCCGAGATGGCACGCTGCGCGAGCCGCCATCTGCTCGTGTCCGTACCCCGTGAGCCGCTGTGGCGGATGCTCAACATGGCGCGTGGCGCCTACTGGCGGGACCTGGGAAACACGCCGGGGCACCTCAACCACTGGTCCCGGCGCGCCTTCGTGGAGCTGCTGTCGCGTCACGGCCGGGTCGCCGAGGTGCGTTCGCCGTTCCCCTGGACGATGTTGCTTGTCCGCCTCTAAGGCTCCCCCGGCGGCGCGGCGCTCATACGCCAGCGGCGCCCGCATCCTCTCGATCGGGATCGCCTCGACCGGGCTGCTGACGTTCGCCTACTTCTCGATCGCGAGCCACGTCCTCAATGGCCCGGCGGCGAAGCGGGTGGACCTGCTGTGGTCGGTGATGTTCGTGATCATCTCGGTGATCTACCGGCCGATCGAACAGCTGCTGTCGCGCACGATCGCGCAGCGGCGGGCGCGGGGACTGCAGGCACACGGGCTTCGCGTGCCGATGCTGATCCAGGGCGGCTTCGCGCTGCTGTTCCTGGTGCTGGCGCTGGTCCTCCGCGACCAGCTGCTGCGGGTCTTCGATCACGACGACGCGCTCTACGACATCCTGCTCGTGGGCACGCTCGCGTACGCGGCGAGCTACTTCGCACGCGGCTGGCTGGCCGGCCACCAGCGCTTCGGCCTGTTCGGCGGCCTCGTGCTGATGGAGTCCCTCTCGCGGGTCTGCTTCGCGATCGCCGTCGCGGTTGGAATCGCCCACGGCGAGACCGCCGTGGCGCTGGGGATCGCGGCAGCACCACTGGTCTCGCTGGTCGTGGTGCCTGCCGCCTTCGCTCGCCGCGGCGGCGAACGCGTGTCGCTGAAGGCTCCGATCACGGTCGACGAGGCGGCTGCGGCGCTCGCCGGCCCGGGCACCGAGGGCGTCCAGGAGACCGCCGCCCACGATGACCTCTCGCTGCGCCGCGGCGGCGGCTTCGCCGTGTCGGTCTCCGCGATCATGCTGTCCGAGCAGACGCTGCTCAATGCCGCCGTGCTGACCGTCGACGCGACCTCGAGCAACGCGGCGCTTGCAGGAATCGTGTTCAACGTGCTGCTGATCGCCCGTGCGCCGTTGCAGCTCTTCCAGGCGATCCAGACCTCGCTGCTGCCGCACCTGACGGGACTCGAGGCGACGGCCGGCCACGAGGCGTTCGCTCGCGCGATACGCGTCACGGTGCTGGCGATCACGGCCTTCGCGGCGCTCGTGGCGCTGGCGTTGCTCGCTCTAGGCCCGTTCGCGCTGCGGCACGTGCTGTTCGGGCAGAAGTACACCTACGGGCGGGTGGGGCTGGCCTTGATCGGCGTCGGCATGGGCCTGCACCTGATCTCCGGCGCGCTGAACCAGGCCGCGCTGGCGCGCGACCGGGCGCGCGCAGCCGCGGCTTGCTGGCTCCTCGCCGCTGGGGCGTTCCTCGCCTGGATGCTGATCCCGGCCGTCTCGGATCAGGTTCTGAGGGTTGAGATCGGCTACGCCGGTGCGACCGCGCTGCTGGCCGTCGCGCTCGCCGGGCTCTATCGGCGGGGAACCGCTCAGCCTCCCAGCGAGGCCGCGATCGCCTCGTAGGCCGCGGCGGGATCCGGCTCGCCGAAGATCGCCGAGCCCGCCACGAAGATGTTCGCGCCCGCGCGGCGGCAGCCTGGTGCCGTCTCGGGGTCGATGCCGCCGTCGACCTCGACGGCGGGGCCCTCGCCGGTGACCGCGCGGACCCGCGGCAGCTTGCGAAGCGAGGCGGCGATGAACGGCTGTCCGCCCCAGCCGGGGTTGACGGTCATGCACAGCGCCAGCTCGATCTCAGAGGCGACCTCGGCGAGCGCCGCGGGCGGCGTGCCCGGGTTGATCGCCACCCCGGCGCAGGCTCCGTTCTCGTGGATCATGTCCACCGCGCGGGCCAGGTGCGGCGTCGCCTCCGCGTGAACGGTGACGCTGTCCGCGCCCGCCCGTACGTACTCGGCGACGGTCAGCTCGGGCCGCTCGATCATCAGGTGCGCCTCCGTCATCCCGCCGGCCTCCCGCACGGTCTCGGCCAGCGCCGCGACGACATTCGGCCCGACCGTGATCGGCGGCACGAAATGCCCGTCCATCACGTCGACGTGGATCACGCGTGCTCCCGCCGCGAGCACCTCCTTCACCTGTTCGCGCAACCGCCCGAAGTCCGCCGAGAGGATCGATGGGGCGACCTGGACGCCGGACAGGAGCTCCCGGGCGCGGGCGGAACCGTGATCGCTCATGCGGGCCGCAGTCTACGCGCAGCCACGGCGCGTAGAACCAGCCGACCGACGACGCCTACGCCCCCGTCACACCGCCTGCAGCATCGAGTCGCCGCAGTTGTTGCACTTGAGGATCGCGGTGCTCGACATGCGCACGATCGTGGAGTGCTCGCCGCAGTTCGGGCACACGGAGGTGAGCTCGAAGCGGTGCAGGCAGTAGACACAGCGGTAGCGGCCGGGCAGGTTCGTGGGGCGCAGCCAGGGCTCACCGCAGTGGGGACATTGGGGGCCGAGGTCGATCGCCTTCGCGGCGGCGGGAGGGATCGGCTGCTGCTCGCCTCCGTCCATGCTCAAGCCCTCCTCATGCGGGCGATGAAGAACCCGGCCGTGTCGTGGCGGTGGGGCAGCGTAAGCAGCGCGCGCCGCTGTACGGCCTGAACGCGCTCGCCGTCCGCCACGCGGGCGGTCATCGCGAAGTCCGGCATCTCAGCGGCCAGGTCGTCGAGTTGGAGATCGGGGTGGCAGTCGAGGAAATCAGCGATCAGCTGCTCGTTCTCAGTCGGCGAGATCGTGCAAGTAGAGTAGACAAGCACACCTCCCGGACGTAGCGCCTGCGCGCCGCAGTCCAATATACGGAACTGATCCTCGCGATGCTTCGCGATCGCGTCGGGGCCCGCGCGCCACCTGAGATCGGCCCGCGCCTGCAGGGTCCCCAGGCCGGAGCACGGTGGATCGACGAGCACACGGTCATAGCGCTCCGCGGAGGGCCTCGGCTCTCGCGCGTCGGCCCTGACCACGCTGACGATCTCCGCTCGCATCCGCCGGGCGCTCTGCTCGAGCGATCGCGCCCGGCGGGCTCCGGCCTCGACGGCGACGATGCTTCCGCGGCCCTCCATCAGCGCCGCCAGATGAGTGGTCTTCCCGCCCGGGGCGGCGCACAGGTCGAGCACGCTCTCCCCGGGCGCCGGCGCGAGAGCGCGCGCGACGAGCATCGCCGCGCGTGATTGCGCCGTGAAGGCCCCCTCGCTCCACAGCCGCGAGGCGTGTGCGTCGAACGGCTCCTCGAGGATCAGCGCCTCCTCGATCAGCGGGTCGCGCCGGCTTCGCACGGGCAAAGCTGCGGCCAGCTCCAGTGCATCGCAGACGAGCGTGTTGGCCCGCAGCGTCAGCTGGCTCGGCTCGTTGTCGCGGGCCATCAGCGCACGGGCCTCGTGGGGGCCGAGCGCCGCCCACCACAGCTCCGCGATCCAGCGCGGGTGGGAATGCTTGATGGCCGCCTGCTCGGCGGTGTCGTCACCGAGGCCGCCGAGCAGGCCCTCGCCGCCCTCCCGTGTCGCGCGCCGCAGCACGGCGTTGACGAGCCCGTGCCCGCCGCGCCCCCGGACCTTCGCGAGCTCGACGGCGTCGGCCACGACGGCGTAGTCGGGTGCGCCTCCCAGGTACAAGAGCTCGTAGAGCCCCAGCCGGAGCGAGGCGAGCACCGGACGGTCCAGGCGCGCCGGCGGGCGTCCGGTCAGCACCTCGATCAGGTGATCGGTGGTCCCTGCCCGCTGGATCGCGCCGAATGACAGCCGCATCGCGAGCGCTCGGTCGCGGCCGGACAGCTCCGCGGCCTCCGCCATCAGGGCCTTCTCGGCGTAGGCGCCGCCCTCGAAGACGCGTCGCAGCACGCGATGTGCGCAGGAGCGTGCGGGGGCGACCGCGGCGCTCGCGGCTGCCGCGTCGGGTAGATGACGCTCCATTGCCTTCATGATGGCTATCCGTTGCGGCTGGCCGGCGCCGGCGAGAGGATCTCGGCGAGGTCGCCGGCGAGGCGCTCGGCCTCGGCCTCGCCGAGCGCAGCGGTCGTGATGCGGATCGCGGGCGAGCCGGCGGTGAGTTTGTAGCGAGCCCCGGGGCCGACGACCCAGCCCCGCGCCAGCAGGGCCGACATCGCTCCCGCTTCGTCATCGACCTGCACCCACACGTTGAGGCCTGAGCTGCCACATGCATCCAGGCCCCGCGAGGCGAGCGCTCGCAGCAGTCCGTCGCGCCGCCGCGCGTAGAGCCGCCCGGCGAGGGCGACGCGGTCTGCCACGGCCGGGTCGTCCCACATCGTCGCCACCAGGCGTTGCAGCACGTGGCTGACCCAGCCGGGACCGCACCCGGCCCGCCCCCGCACCCGCGCGATCGTCGCCTCGTCACCACTCAGCACGGCGAGCCGCAGGTCGGGTCCGAGCGCCTTGGCGACCGAACGAGTCGCCGCCCAGGGGCCCCCTGCCGCTGCGAGCGTGTGCAGCGGCGCGCCGGCGACGGGGCCGAGGTGGTCGTCCTCGATCAGCAGCACCTGGGTATGAGCCGCGAGGATCTCGCGCAGCGCGGACGCGCGCTCGGCGTCCAGTGCCGCGCCGGTTGGATTCTGGCCGCGTGGCGTCACGACCACGGCACTTGCTCCGCGGCGAAGCGCCCCGAGCAGCCCGTCGGGGGTGACGCCGCGACTGTCGAGCGGGACCGGATCGAGGTGCATGCCGAGCGCCCGCAGCAGGTCGTAGAGCGCCGCGTAGCCGGGGTTCTCGACCGCAACTCTGTCTCCTGGCCGTAGCCTCGCCTGCAGCACCCGCTCGATCGCGTCGAGCGCCCCGCTGACAACGCAGATGTGTTGATCGGGGACGCCGTCTGCACGCAACGCCCGCCCGGCGTGCTCGATCAGCTCGGGCAGCTCGGGAGCCTCCCCGTAAAGCCTCACGGGCTGCTCACATCGCGCCAGCGCCTCGGCGAGGTCGGGCAGCAGCTCGGCGTCGGGATTGCCGCGCGAGAGATCCCGCGCGCCGGCCGGAACCGCCATCGGCCGCGGCCCGGGGACCAGCGGCGGCCGCTCGCCGATCCTCGTGCCCCGGCGTGGCTCGGTGACGACTACGCCGCGCCGGCGGAGCTCGGCCAGGCCGGCCGCGACGGTCGCCGGGCTGAGGCCCGCCTCGGCTGCCAGCCGCCGCACCGATGGGAGGCGCTCGCCGGGCTCGAGCTGCCCCGCGGCGAGGGCGGCCTCGACCTCCTGGACGAGGCCGGATGCGCTCCGGGCCTCGATCCTGTACTGTGTCACCTCAGTCATCGGTCTGTACTATTACAGATTGGGAGGTCGACGTGGCCAGCGGCATCGGCAGAACAGCACCGGCTGGACCCCCCTCGGATCGGGTCAGGTTGCGGCGCAAGCGCGAGCGCGCCAGCTATGAGCGCGATCAGATCGACGCGATCCTCGACGAGGGCCTGATCGCACATCTCGGGATCGTCGAGGAAGGCCAGCCGATCGTGATCCCCACGCTGCACGCGCGCGACGGCGACGTCGTCTACTGCCACGGCTCGAGCGCCAGCCGTACGCTGCGGACACTTGCAGGCGGCGCCCCTGCGTGCCTGACCGTGTCGCTGATCGACGGGCTCGTGCTGGCGCGCTCGGCGATGCACCACTCGGCCAACTACCGTTCGGCGATGGTGTTCGGCAGCGCCCGCCTGGTCGAGGATCGCGCCGAGCGGATGCACGGCTTCGAGCAGATCGTCGAACGCATCGTCCCCGGGCGCTGGCCGGAAGTGCGAGCCCCGAGCGAGAACGAGCTAAAGGCCACGACGCTGCTCGCTCTACCGCTCGAGGAGAGCTCGGCGAAGGTGCGTACAGGCCCGCCCCTGGATGACGAGGAGGACTACGCGCTGAGCGCCTGGGCGGGCGTGATCCCGCTGTCGCTGCAGGCCGGCCGGCCGGAGCCCGACCCGAGGCTCCCCGAGGGGATCGCGATCCCGGACCACGTCCGCGCCTACCGGCGCGGTTAGTCGCCCAGGCGCGGCACGCCGTGCCCGCGCAGGAAGTCGGCGGCCGCCATCGGCCTGCCGCCGGGCGGCCGCACGGTGATCAGCTCGAGCGTGCCGGGATCACAGCCGAGCAGCAGCCTGCCGTCTCGCGCGAGCAGCTCGCCCGGCACAGGCCGTTCCCCTGGGGGCTCATCGGGCAGCGCGGCGGC
>DASWFM010000135.1:0-3345 GCA_036394235.1 Solirubrobacteraceae bacterium
CGACCGCCCCTCGCGCCGTGTTGACGAGGACCCCATCCGAGCCGATCAGCCCGATCCGCCGCCCGTCGATCAGGCCGCGCGTGGAATCGGTCAGCGGAACGTGAACCGAGACGATGTCGCTGGCTTCGAGCAGCGAGTCGAGATCCTCCCGCCAGCCCGGCTCTCCGGTCGGATTTCGGGTGTGGTGCAGCACCTCCATCGCAAAGCCGCCCGCACGGCGACCCACCGCGCGGCCGATCCTCCCGTAGCCGACGAGGCCGAGGGTCGCCCCGTGCACGTCGCGTCCGAATGTGTCCAGGAAGCCCAAGCCGCTCCAGCGTCCGGCCCGCACCATCGCCTCGGCCTCGCCCATCAGCCGTGAGGCGGCGATGATCAATCCGAACGCCAGATCGGCAGTCGTCTCGACCAGCGCCTCACCGGCCGTCAACACCGCTATCCCCCGCGCCGCCGCCGTCTCGAGGTCGATCGCATCGGTGCCGGTGCCCGCCACGGCGATCACCCGCAGGCTCGGCATCTGCGAGAGCTGCGCGCCCGTCACAGACATGGTCGGAGGGCAGATCAGCGCTTCGGCCTCGGCATCGGAGCCGGGCTCGCCGGCCACCAGCCGATGACCCTCGAGCGCCGTCAGGCTGTCCGCGAGCAGAGGCGTCGAGATCAGGACCACGGCCACGGGCCCAAGCTACAGCGTGAGCGGGGGCCTCGACCTACGGCACCAGCCGGTGGGGCCCGCGGTAGAGGAACGTGACCTCGCGGACGTTCTCCTGGGCCAGCATCATCATCAGCAGCCGCGTGAGCCCGAAGCCGAAGCCGCCGTGTGGCGGCGCCCCGTAGCGGAAGAAGTCGAGGTAGTACTGGATCGAGTCGACGTCGACACCGCGCTCCTGCGCCTGCGCGAGCAGCCGGTCGTGGCGATGCTCGCGCTGCGCCCCGGTCGTCAGCTCGATGCCCCGCCACAGCAGGTCGAAGCTCTTCGTCAGCGTCGGGTCGTCCTCCTGGCGCATGTGGTAGAAGGCCCGCACGGAAGCCGGATAGTCGGTCACGAAGGTGAACTCGTGGCCGTGACGCTCGGCGATCAGCGCCGAAAGAGCCCGCTCGCTCGCCGGGTCGAGGTCGTGACCCGCGCCGGGTACGTCATGGCCGGCCTCCCGGAGCATCTCCTTGGCCTCCGCGAGCGTGACCCGCGGGAAGGGCACCGTGGGCACGATCACCTCGGTTCCGAAGGTCTCGCGAATCGCCTCGCCGTGCCGCTCCGCGACCCTCGCCAGGACGAGGGCGAGCCAGCGCTCCTCGACCGCCATCACGTCCTCGTGGGACTCGATCCACGAGAGCTCCATGTCGACGCTCGTGAACTCCGTGTCGTGGCGCGATGTGAAGGAGGGGTTGGCCCGGAACACGGGGCCGACCTCGAAGACCTTGCCGAAGCCCGCCGCCATCGCCATCTGCTTGTAGAACTGCGGCGACTGGGCGAGGAAGGCGTCGCCTTCGAAGTAGTCGACGTGGAACAGCTCAGCGCCGGACTCGCTCGCCGAGCCCATCAGCTTCGGCGAGTGCAGCTCGATGAAGCCTTCCTCGCGCCAGAACTCCCGCATCGCCTGCTCGATCGTCGTCTGGACCTCGAAAATCAGCCGCCGGTCGGGCCGGCGCAGGTCGAGGTAGCGCCAGTCGATGCGCTTGTCCAGCGCCGAGTCCTCCGCGATCGGCAGCTCCGGCTCAGCGAGGGAATCGACACGGAGCGACGCGATCCTCAGCTCCAGGCCGCCGAGCTTGACGCGCTCGTCGCCGACGACCGTGCCGCTGACGGTGACGGCCGACTCCGCCGTCAGTGCCGAGATCGCCTCGTTCAGCTCGCTCGGAGGGTCATCCTTTCCCAGCACCGCCTGCGCCATGCCCGATTCGTCGCGCAGGATCACGAACTGCACCCGCTTCTGGTCGCGCAGGGCGTTGACCCAACCACGCACCGTCACCTGCTCGCCCAGCTTGCCGGGCAGGGCCTCGATCAGCGTTCGCTCCATCGCCGCCAGCCTATAGATGCGGGGCCGGCGCCTCCTCGGCAAGCTCGACCTCCACAGAGAGCTCATCGGCCTGCTCGGTCTCGAGCGGACCCTCGAGCGAGCCGGCCTCGCTCAGGTCGCCGGCGCCAAGCGCCAGGGCCTCCAGCCGCTCGGGCGTATCCCGTACGAGGAGCCGAGCGACGGGCGCGCGCATCGGTCGCTTCGCCTGCGACTTCGCCTTGCGCACCTCGGCGAGCACCGCGGCGGACATCTCGAGCGCCAGCTCCTCCTCCTCGGCGATGCCGCCGCTCGCAGCCTCGGCGCTCAGCTCAGCCGCCTCGGGCCACGCGGCGCGATGCACCGATCCCTGCTTCCACCACGACCAGACCTCCTCGGTCACGAAGGGCAGGAACGGCGCGAACAGCCGCTGGAACACGGACAGCGAGATGCGCAGCGCGCGGCTCACGGCAGCGGCGACCTCGGGGTCGGCCGAGTACCGTCGCCCCTTGACGAGCTCCAGGTAGTAGTCGCAGTACCACCAGAAGAACTCCTCGGTGTGCTGCAGGGCGCGCGCGTAGTCGTAGTCCTCGAAGCTCTTGCCGGCCTCGGCGGCCACCGCAGCCAGGCGCCGGATCATCGCCCGGTCGAGGGGATGCGCCAGCTCCTCGGCCTCCGGCGGCAGGTCGGCGAGCGCGAACTTGGAGGCGTTCAGGAGCTTCACGGCCAGCTTGCGGCCGACCTTCATCTGCTGGGACTCGAACGCCGTATCGGCTCCGGGTCGCCCGCTCGCGGCCCAGTAGCGGACCGCATCGGCGCCGTGCTCCTCGAGCAGGTGCAGAGGTGTCACGACGTTGCCCTTCGACTTCGACATCTTCTTGCGATCGGGGTCCAGGACCCATCCGGAGATCGCGGCGTTGGCCCAGGGCAGCTCGCCCTCGTCGAGCTCGGAGCGCAGCACCGTCGTGAACAGCCAGGTGCGGATGATGTCGTGGGCCTGCGGGCGGAGGTCCATCGGGAAGACCTTCCCGAACAGCACGGGATCCTCGCCTGCCTGGCCGGCGATCTGCGGCGTCAGCGAGGACGTCGCCCATGTGTCCATCACGTCGGGATCGCCCACAAACCCACCCGGCTGCCCTCGCTGCTCAGGCCGATAGCCCTCCGGCCCGTCCGTCGAGGGGTCGACGGGCAGCTGCTCCTCGGCGGCGAGGATCGGCGTCGCGTGGACGACGTTGCCCTCGCCGTCGAGCGGGTACCAGAGCGGAAACGGCACCCCGAAGAAGCGCTGGCGGCTGACGCACCAGTCGCCGTTGAGGCCGTTCACCCAGTCTTCGAAGCGAGCGCGCATGTACGGCGG
>DASWFM010000136.1:0-3687 GCA_036394235.1 Solirubrobacteraceae bacterium
CCGGACGGGGTGTAGCGCACCTGGATCAGGCCGAGGGTGATCCGGGAGAGGAACCGCCAGTAGGTGCGTGCAAGCCGCTCCAGGTTGGGTGCCGCCCACAGCTCCTCGAGCGCGTCGCGGTCGATCAACAGGTCGGCGCGCTGCACAGAGGTGACGGCCCCCGTGGCACGGTCGACGGAGGAGGAGTTCGTGAGGTTGTTGATACGAGCGCGCTCGCGCTCCCCCCGCGGCGGCCGCGTGAGGACTCGCGCCGTCGCGAGGAGCGCAACGACGAGCAGAGCGAGGACCCCGAGGGCGATCCACAACGCCGTCATCTGTAGCCCGGGGCGAGCACCGGCACAGCAGGCTATCTCCGGCGGCGTGCGGGGGTCGATCGCGTCCCCGCTTGCTGCTATTCAACATCCATGGCCGACGATCCCGCCCGACAGCCCCCCCGGGCCCGACCAGTGGCCGACTCCTCACTCGAGCGCCTCGAGGCCCGCGCCGAGGATCTCGCCCGGCGCTGGGCCGCAGAGCTGGTGCTGGCGAGGCCGCTGGCCGCGCTCGGTCGCATATCCCTCGAGGAGGTGACGCGTCAGGCCCCGGAGCTCTGCCTGCAAGTGCTACGGGCAGTGGCCTCCGATGCGGAGCTCGCACGGCTGCTCGATCCAGATGCGCCCGAGCGGGGCGCTCCGTACGCAGACCGCGCAGCTGCCCTCTCTGGCGCCCGTGAGGCAGGCGCGGCGGTGGCGGCGGTCGAGTCGCTCCGGGGGGTGCTGTGGGAGGAGTTGCTCGCCGCCCTGGGCGCCGGCGGGGCGGACCGCTCGCGCGAGCGTGTACTCGGCGATGCTTCCGACCGGCTCGCCTACGTCTGTGCGTCGCTCGCGGCGGCGGCGGTGGACCGCGAGCGGCCCGCAGCGGCCGCCCGCCCGGCCCGCTTTCCCGAACGTCCTCCGGGGCCGCGCGTGGCTCCGGAGAGCCGCACCGTGATCGTCGACGACCGAGGATCTGCGGGAGCGACGGCCGAAGGCGAGGGCGGTGAAGAACAGCCGCCCGGTCGCCTCCGAGAGGAACAGCTGCCCGGTCGCCTCCGAGAGGAACATCCGCCCTCTAGCCTCCGAGAGGAGCAGCCGCCGGTTCGGGTCGCAGGCGCTCGCGGTCCGCTCGAAGGCCGCGTCCTTGCGGCGCCCCCGGCGCAGATCGCGATCCGCGATGCGCGCAGCGAGGAGGGGCCGGCCGCCTGGATCCGCTCGATCGGCGAGCAGCTGGAGCGCTTCGAGCACGACGGCATGCCCTTCGCGGTCGTGCTGATGGACGTGGCAGCCCTTCCGCCCGGTACGGCGCAGCCGGTGGAGGGCGAGATCGAGGGCGCGCTGGCGGCCGACCTGCGTGAGTCGGGGGGTGGCAGCCTGACGAGGGAGCGCCACGGCCGCTACTGGCTGCTCGTGCCGCGGGTGGACAGGATCGGCGCACACTCCCTTGCGGACCGTATGCAGCGGACCGTCGCGGCGCTGGCGGCCAGGGAGGGGATCGGGATCACGGTCGCCACGGGCACGGCCGTCTGCCCCGAGGACGGCGAGCAGGCCGCGACGCTCGCGGCCCACGCGGATGTCGCGCTCTACGCGGCGCGGTGGGAGTCGCGGTCGGGCGGAGCCGGAGGGGAGCCCGGCGAGGAGCGCTGAGGCGGCCGGCTCAACCGGCGACGGCGCCGCCGGAGAGAACTTCTGCGGGAGGCGAGGCGGGCATCCCGAGCGAGGGGGAGTTCGCGGTCTGGCCGACGACGCGCGTCTTGATGCGAACGGTGTCGGCGACGCCCAGGGCCCGTGCGGCGCCGGCGGTGAGATCCCAGTCGGCGATGCGGCTGTAGGGACCGCGGTCGAGCACCGGGATCGTGATCGTGCGGCTTCGGTAGGCGACCTTGACGAGGGTGCCGCAGGGGAGGGTGCGGTTGGCGAGCCCGATCACGCTCGGCGTGAGCGTTTGGCCGCAGGCAGTCTTCTTGCCGTAGAAGCCGGGACCGAACCAGGTGGCGACGCCGGACGGGCGGACCTTTGCGGCGGTCGAGGTCGCGGGGGTCCTCGCCATGGGGCTTGGCGCCGTGGTGTTCGGCGCGCTGACGCCGCCCGTGGAGGCCAGGGCGAGCGGGGTGGAAGTGACGAGGGCACCAAGCCCCGTCACGAGGGTGAGCACGACCGTGGCTGTCGTCGATCCGATACGCATGTGACTCGACGCCTACGGGGTGAGCTGACGGGCTCGCGCGGCGAACGGATTCGCGGCGCTACGGCCCAGCTGGGCCGATTCGCCCCAGCGAACCTCAACTTCGAGGCCCGCAATGGGTCCCCCGTCTGCCGTGACCTGAGCCACAGCAGCTCGGCGTGCGCGGCAGTATACATATCCCGCTCTCAGAACTGCCGCGGAGGGCCCGTCCGGGCGGGGCGAGCCGCAGTGGGGACGGCTTTCAGCGGCCCAGGCGAGACAGCACGTCGCGCAGCAGGCGCTCGCCGCCGGAGATCCCGGCTTTGGCGATCTCGCCGACGATCTCTGCGGCGGTGCTCACGAGCTCGGTGCCGCCGGGCGGGGGGACGGCTCCCGTCGCGCGATCGTCCACGCTCTCGAAGCCCTGCCTCGGCACTTCCTCGCGTACAGCTTTGAGGGGGCGCTTCGCGGCGCCCGTGGCGGGCCGTTGCGAGGCGCTTGGCCTGGCCGCCGTCCTGGGCTCGGCGGCCGCCTTCGACCTGGCGGTCGTCTTCGGCTTTGCGGTCGCCTTCGGCTTGAGCTCCGTCTTCGGCTTGGCAGCTGCCTTCGGCTTGGCAGTTGCCTTGGGCTTGGCAGCTGCCTTCGGCTTGGCCGTTGCCTTCGGCTGAGCGGTCGTCTTCGGCTTTGCGGTCGCCTTCGGCTTGGGGCCCGCCTTCGGCTTGGCGCCCTCGCGACTCGCAGGCGCCATCGAGCTGTCCCCGCCACTGCCGTTCCTCGAGTCGCCACGGGCGTCCTGTCCACGGGACGCAGTTCTCCTCGCCGTTGCGCGTTGCGGGCGCGTGCGGGGCAGGTTGCCGAGCACGCCGGCGCCGTCCTCGGGCGTCTGCGCGCGGCCATTGCTCTCCGCTGGTCCGCTCACGTGTCACATCATTGCTTAAGGCTGCCGCGGGCATCGCGCCGCGCGAACAGCGGCGGCGACCCGGAGCGGCGATGCCTAAAAATCGTGGTGCAAGCGGATCGGCAACCGGTCCGTTCTCGCCACGACGCGTTAGCATGGGAGCCTGGTGAGCCGATAGGGCTGTAACGTCGGCGGGGCTGCGGCCGTAATGTCCGACACAGCCATAGACCCCGGGTCCACGGGCTGCCTTCTGGGTGTCCATCGACGTATGAAACGGAAACGGAACCACGAATGTCAGTAGTCGAGTTGCAGGAGCTGGATGAGGTCAAGGGTCTAGTCGCCAAGGGTCAGCAGGTGGGCGTGCTGTCCTATGCGGAGATCACCAAAGCGGTATCCGAGCTCGATCTCGATGAGTCCGACGTCGAAGAGCTCCACGGCTTCTTCGAGCGCTCGGAGATCGAGCTCGTAGAGGAGATCGACCCGGCGATCGCCCCCTCCGCGCAGGTCGAGCGGGCCCCCGACAAACGGGGCCGGCGCAAAGCGAAAACGGCTCTCGACCTGAAGCCGGACATGACGACGGACTCCCTGCAGCTGTTCCTCAAGGACATCGGCAA
>DASWFM010000137.1:0-5042 GCA_036394235.1 Solirubrobacteraceae bacterium
GTTGCCGAGCACCTCCACGACGCCGTCGGCGAGGCGGCCCTCGGCGTCGCGGTCATCGCCGCCTCGTTTCGAGGAGCTCTCGCGCCCGCCCGAGCGTTCGCGGCCGCCGGATCGTTCCCGACCTCCCGAGCTTTCGCGTCCGCCTGAGCTTTCGCGTCCTCCGCGACTCCGGCTGCGACTGCGGCTGCTGCTGCTGGGAGAGGAACGGGTGCCGACTGTCTCCTCATCCTCGGCCGCGACGTCGGCCTCAGGCTCCTCGCCGGCGTCCTCCCGCGCGTCCCCCGCGTCGTCCTCATCGCTCTTCGCGCGACGCAGCCTTGGCGCGCGGCGTTTGCGTGCTTTGGGACGCTCATCGCCCGTCTCCTCTGAATCCTCTGCACCGTCCTTCGGCGCTTCGCCGAGGATCGCGTCGATCAGATCCGCCTTGCGCAAGCGCCTGAAGCCCTCGAGGCCGATCTGGTCGGCGATCGCGTGAAGGTCGGCCAGAGGGCTCGCCTCCAGCTCGGAGCGGTCGAGCACTGCCATGGGTGGTCTCCTTTGGGAAGGGTGGTTGGCGTCCCGCCGCGTTGGACAGCGGCGGGCACCCGTGAACGCGCTCAGCGTAGCGGCTGGACCCGCTGGTAACGAATCTCCTCGTCCAGGCGCAGGCCCTCGGCGGGCGCCTGCTCGCCACGCAGTGCGGCCCGCACGGCGAGGAAGTCGGCAGCTGCGGCGACGTCGTGCACCCGGAAGATGTGAGCGCCGGCGTCGAGGCCGTGGGCGAGCGCGGCGAGCGTCCCGCCGAGGCGCTCCCGTGGCGGTCGGCCCGTCAACGCGCCGATGAAGTCCTTACGGGAGATCGCCATCAGCACAGGCCGTTCGAGCTCCTGCAGCTGCTCCGCGGCGGCTAGCAAACGGATCGTCTGAGCAGGCGTCTTGGCGAAGTCCGGACCCGGGTCGACGATCAGCTGCTCGCGCCGCATGCCCCGCTCGAGAGCCACCTCGATGCGCTCACGCAGGAACTCGAGCACCTCGGCGGCGACGTCCTCGTAGAGGCCGGGCTCCTGGCGGCGTTCCCGTGGCTCGGCGGCCGTGTGCATCACCACCAGGCCGGCGCCGCTCAGCGCGCAGACGCTCGCCAGCTCCGGGTCGCGTAGGCCGCTGACGTCGTTGACGATCTTCGCGCCTGCCACCACGGCCGCGCGGGCGACCTCCGGCTTGTAGGTGTCGACCGACACCACCCCTCCGAGCTCACCCGTGATCCGTTCGATCAGCGGCGCCACGCGCTCGATCTCCTCCTCTGCGGCGACCGGCGGGAGATCCGTCGAGGCTGACTCGCCGCCTACGTCCAGGAGCGTCGCGCCGTCGGCGAGCAGGCGCTCGGCGAGTCGCAATTGCTGGTCGATCCCGGGGTGCTCGCCGCCGTCGCTGAAGGAGTCCGGCGAGGCGTTGACGATGCCCATCAGCCACGGGCGAGGACCGACCTGTACATCCATGCCGGCCGCTGTCAGGCGGCGCGGCACCACCGTCACGACGCGACCTCCCGCGCCGCGGAGGCGGACATGCCGGCGGCGATGCCCTCCGCCGCCGCCTCGGCCTCGAACGCCTCGAGCTCGGCTTCCAGGCGGGCTTGATCCCAGCCGAGCTCACGGCCGAGCACATCGGCGACGCGGCTGGCCGGACCGCCTGACCCGGTGCTCAGCTCTCGCGCCGCGAGCAGCCCCAGCCGGGTTCTTCGCAGCAGCACGTCGCCGATGCTCCGCGCCTGCTCGTGGCGCGCGGCGAGGGCCACCTCGGCGAGCAGGTCGGGACATCCCACGACGATCGGCTGAGCGAGCTCGCCGCGCTCGGCGGCGATCGAGAGGACCGTCAGCGCGCCGTGTCCATAGCGCCCCGCGAGGGCCGCGTAGGCGTCTTCCGCGACGCCCTCGACGCGCGGCAGATCCTCGACCGCGACCGCCTGCCCAAGCGGGATTTCGTGGGTGCGGCAGGGGGCCTCGCGTGCTTCGCGCTCGACCATCCGGTCGACCGTCATCTTCGCCATCCGCCGCCAGGTCGTGAGCTTGCCGCCCGTGATCGTGATCATCCCCGAGGAGGTCTCATAGAGCTCGGCCTTGCGAGAGATGTCCACGGACTTCTTCGGGTCCCCCGTGGAGATCAGCGGCCTGACTCCGGCGAAGGCCCCCGTCAGCTGGCCCGGCCCGAGCTCCGAGCCGAAGAACTCGTTGACCGCATCGAGCAGGTAGACGATGTCCTCGCCGGAGGGCTCGATGTGCTCGAGCGGCCCCTCGTAGTCGTTGTCGGTGGTGCCGATCAGCGCGTGGCCCAGCCACGGCAGCGCGAAGATCGAGCGACCGCTGCCTGCGGGGACGATCGCGCCGCCGACGAGCGGCAGGTCGGAGTGGCGGATCGTGATATGCGTCCCTCGGCTCGGCCTGATCGACGGCAGCTCGGCCTCGAGGTGGAGCTCGTTGGGACGGAGCTGGTCGGCCCACACGCCGGTCGCATTGACGACGTTCGCGGCTCGCACGTCGAAGGTCTCCCCCGTCTCGGCGTCGCGGACGTGCACCCCGCTGGCGCGGCCGTCGTCCTCGAGAAGACCCGTGACATCGAGGCGGTTTGCACACACGGCGCCGAAGCGCTCGGCCTCCCCGAGCACCGTCAGGACGAGCCTCGCGTCGTCGGTCTGGCAGTCGTAGAAGAGATATCCCGATGTGGGTTCCCGGCCGGCCAGAGCGGGGAGCAACTCGACCACCTCATCTCCGGAGATGACACGGTGCCGGGCCGGGCTCCAGGACTCCTCCGCCTCGCCCTGCTCGGCGGCGCCGTTCTCGCCGCCGCGGCCCCCCGCGCCCTTCTGGGAGCGCCGCGAGCGTCGCGAGCGGAGCCGGTCGCGGTCGACGGACATGACGTCGTAGAGGTTCAGGCCGACACCCACGAGGCGGTCGGGCCTCGCGCCTTCGAAGGCCGGGACGACGAGCGGCAGCGGGCGCACGAGATGGGGAGCCAGCGCGACCATCAGCTGCCGCTCGAGCAGCGCCTCGCGGACGAGCCCCAGGTCGAAGTTCTGCAGGTAGCGCAGGCCGCCGTGGACGAGCTTGCTCGAGCGGCTCGAGGTGCCCGAAGCAAAATCGGCGCGCTCGAGCAGCGCCACGCTGTAGCCCCGCGAGGCGGCATCGAGGGCGACGCCGGCGCCGGTGATGCCGCCGCCGACGACGACCACGTCGAACTCCTCGCCGCTGAGGGCGGCCAATGCCTGTCCGCGCTCGATCACTGGCCGCAGTCTCGCAGAGGCGGCCGCCGTCGCAGGAGGGGCAGCGGGCCGGGCAGGCAACGCCGAAGAGCCCGGTCCCACAGCCTGGCAGGCTGCGCCGAGGAGCGCGCGCGCGTAGCTTGACCTGGGCCCGCACGGGCCGCTTCGCCCACGTAAACCAGCGAGAGGAGAACACGATGCTCGATCACGTCGTACTCGGTGTCGGCGACCTACAGCGCAGCAGGTCCTTCTACGAGCAGGCCCTCCGGCCGCTCGGCATCGCGCTGCTGCTGGAGCGCGGCGAGGTCGTCGCCGGCTTCGGCGAGACGGGAAGGTCCTATTTCATCCTCCGCGGCGACCGCGAGCCCTCGCAGCCGCCGTTGCACTTCGCCTTCAACGCCGGCGACCATGACACCGTGCGAGCGTTCCATGCGGCGGGACTGGCAGCCGGGGGCACCGACAACGGCGCGCCCGGCCCACGCGACTACGCCCCCAACTACTACGGCGCGTTCGTCCTCGACCCGGACGGAAACAACATCGAGGCGGTCTGCCACGAGCCCGAGTAGAGCGGGCTCGCGCTAGACGTTCGCCAACTCGGCGGTGATTTCACTGACGGCGCTCTTCGCGTCGCCGAACAGCATCTCGGTCTTCGAGTCGTAGTACAGCTCGTTTTCGATGCCCGCGAAGCCCGGGTTCATGGAGCGCTTGATGACGATCACGGAGTGGCTGTCGGAGACCTCGAGGATCGGCATCCCGTAGATCGGCGAGGAGGGCGTGTTCTTGGCGGCCGGGTTGGTCACGTCGTTGGCGCCGATCACCAGCGACACGTCGGTCCGCTGGAACTCCGGGTTTGCCTCGTCCATCTCCTTGAGCTGGTCGTAGGGCACGTCGGCCTCGGCGAGCAGCACGTTCATGTGCCCGGGCATGCGTCCCGCCACCGGATGTATCGCATAGCTGACTTCGACACCGCGTTTTTCGAGCTCCTTGGTCAGCTCCCGCACGGCGTGCTGGGCCTGGGCGACGGCCATGCCGTAGCCGGGCACGATCACCACACGGTTCGCGTAGGCGAGCTGGATCGCCGCGTCAGCGGCAGTCGTCGAGCGCACGGTGCCGGCGTGCTCTCCCGCCCCACTCGCCCCCTCGATCGCACCGCCGCCGCCGAAGCCCCCGGCGACGATCGCGGGGATCGAACGGTTCATCGCCACCGCCATCAGCCTCGTCAGGATCGAACCCGAGGCGCCGACGAGCATCCCCGCGACGATCAGCGCAGTGTTGTTCAGCGCGATCCCCGTGGCCGCCGCGGAGAGCCCGGTGAAGGCGTTCAGCAACGAGATCACCACCGGCATGTCGGCGCCGCCGATCGGCAGCACGACGGCATTGCCGAGCAGCGCGGCGCAGATCAGCATGCCGATGAAGATCCCCTCGGAGTGACTGCCCGCGGCGATGTCCACGCCGGCGGCGAGGGCCAGCACCAACAGCAGCCCGTTGACCGCCTGCTGGCCGGCACCGAGCGTGATCGGGCGACCGGGAATGATTTCCTGGAGCTTCCCGAAGGCGATGTTCGAGCCCCAGAAGGACACCGACCCGACGATCGCGGCGAACAGCGAGAAGACCGCGATGTAGGTGGCCGTATGGGCATAGCCACCGCTGCGACGGAACTCCGCCCAGGCAATCAGGAACACCGCGCCGCCGCCCACGCCGTTGAACAGCGCGACCATCTGCGGCATCGCGGTCATCTTCACCGCGCGCGCCGCGGGCACGCCGACGATCGTCCCGATGACGATGCCGAGCGCGATCAGCCAGTAGTCGG
>DASWFM010000138.1:0-11102 GCA_036394235.1 Solirubrobacteraceae bacterium
GTACGCGCTCGTCCGAAACAGCGACCGGCCTCTGTCGCCGGGTTCGGACGCGAGGCTCCCCAGCTGGTACTGGCTCGGGCGCAATCGCTATGACTGCACCCTGTACGTGAGAGACGGCCGTGCCAGTCCCCACCGAGGGGCGGTGCCGATCGATTCATTCATCTTCAAGGGCACCCAAGTGGTGAGCGTCTGGCTCTATCCCGGAAACTGTCCGCCTGCGCCGCACACCGCAAGGTCCGGACCCGCTACGTGGTCGTGGACTACAGAGGCCACGGGCTTTTTGCGGGCTCCCACGGCTCCCGCGCCCAGTCCGAGTAGGCCTCGTCGGGGAGGTCTGTTTCCTGCGCCGCCGACGCGTCGTACTTCGCCGCCACCTCGCTGACCGGGTAGTGCGCCTCGTCCTTGCGGCGCGACCCGATCATCAGCATCGCCGACGGGCCGTCCCCCGCGCCGACGAAGACGTGCTCGACACCGGCAGGGCAGTGGATGAAGTCCCATTGGCGCAGCCGGTGCTCAGCGCCGTCGATGATCGCGATGCACTCGCCGTGCAGCACGAGGAAGTCCTCCTGCACCGGCTCTGAGTGATAACGGCAGTTCGGCTGACCCGGCTGCATGACCTGGACGTTGATGCCGGTGTCCGGCCACCTGTCGTCCTCCGTCTCGAAGTCGATGATCGTGGCGCGCCGAGGGTGGCTGAAAGCGGGTGCCTCGGCGAGGTTGGCTATGAAGCAGACGTCCACAACGGGAACGATACGCCCGTCGACGCCCGGGGGGCGGGCGCGCCCGCCGCCGGCCCTAACCCGCCCCCGTCAGCTCCCAGACGCGAGCCGCGGCGCTCGAGCGATCCCGCACACCGAGCTTGCGAAAGCCCCGCTCGAGGTGCTTGCCGACGGTCCGATGGGAGATGCCCAGCGCCGCTGCGACGTGATGATTGGACTGGCCGAGCGCGACCAGCCGCAGCGACTGCGCCTCCCGATGGGTGAGGCCCGCTTCGAGCAGCGACTCGAGCAGCGGCGCCGAGGGCCGCGCAGCCCTCTGCAGGCCGGCCCGCGCGGACTGGTATGCGATCGCGTTGAGATAGGCCTGGATCAGGAACGGCCGCGCGCGGTCCGCGAGGTCGCGCTCGGAATCGCTGTAGTCGCGTTCGCTGCGGCTGAGCGCGATCGCCAGCACGCGCTGCGGGCCGGCGGGCAGCGTGAAGGCCATCTGGTGCTCTACTCCCAGCGGCTCATAGACCTCCCGGTAGAGCTCCAGCCCGTGCATGTGCTCGGTCGTGCAGACATCCGAGAAGCGCATCGCGCGGCCGTCGAGGGTTCGCTGGTAGTACTGGAGGAGCGGGTTCTGATGCGCGTTCCGGGCCCATGCTTCGTACAGCTCGGGCGCCGCATCGGGGGTCATCAGCGCGACCACGTCCGGGCGCCCGGGTCCGATTTCGTTGAGTGACACGTACTCCGAGGGCAGCGCTCGGTGCATCGCGTCGAGCAGCCCGTACCGAAGCTCGTCGAGGTCCAGCAGCCCGCAAACGTCGCCTATCAGCTCGAGCAGGCGCACCTCCATGGCGCCGGGCGGCAAACCGTTCTCGGACATACGTCATCGGTACGTATACCTGATCGCGACCACGACGGCCGCCTGCATCGCCGCCGCGAGGCGCGCCTGCACCTTCGCCTGGACCCTCGCCTCCGCGCCGGCGAGCATCGGCATAAGCTGCCGGCGTGGACTTCCTGATCTCCACAGGCGACCTGCACGAGTGCCGCTTCGAGGAGGGCGAGGCGCCGGCACCGGGCGACGGACAGGCAGTGCTGTCGGTGGACCGCTTCGGCCTGAGCTCCAACAACATCACCTACGCGACCTTCGGCGAGGCGATGTCCTACTGGAAGTTCTTCCCCGCCCCCGCGGGCTGGGGCCGGATGCCGGTATGGGGTTTCGCGACCGTCGCGGAGAGCCGTGCCGAAGGACTGCCCGAGGGCACGAGGATCTACGGCTACCTGCCGCCGTCGAGCGAGCTGCTCGTGGTGCCGGAGCGGGTCGGGCCGGGGGGCTTCGTCGACGCAGCGCCGCACCGCGCAGAGCTGCCCGCCGCTTACAACAGCTACCAGCGGGCCGACGCCGACCCGTCCTATCAGGAGGCGCGAGAGGACCAGCAGATGCTGCTGCGGCCGCTGTTCTTCACCTCCTGGCTGATCGATGACTTCCTGCGCGACAGCGACCTCTTCGGAGCCGGTGCGGTCGTGATCTCGAGCGCCTCCAGCAAGACCGCGAGCGGCCTCGCTTTTCTGCTCTCCCGTGGCGGTGGCGTGGAGGTGCTCGGCCTGACCTCACCTCGCGCCGCCGGCTACACACGCTCGATCGGCGTCTACGACGAGGTGCTCACATACGAGCAGCTCGATTCGCTGCCACAGGGACGCGCCGTCTACGTCGACATCTCGGGCGACGCGGCCGTGCGTGCCGCGGTGCACGGCCACTTCGCGGCGGAGCTCGCCCACTCCGCGGTCGTCGGAGCCACCCACCATGACCGCATGGACGCGGTCCCCGACGACCTGCCCGGACCGCGGCCGACGTTCTTCTTCGCACCGGACCGCGTCGCGAAACGCAGCACCGAGTGGGGGCGCGAGGGCCTCGAGGCAAGGCTCGGCGAGGCGTGGGGTCCCTACGTCGAGTGGACCGACGGCTGGCTCGAGATCGCCCGCGGCGAGGGGCCCGAGCCGTTGCGGGAGGCCTACCTCGACCTGCTCGACGGGCGCATCGACCCCGCCCGCGCACACGTGCTCTCGCTGCCCCGCTGAAGTTTGGGAAACACCGGCGTCCGGGTAGTCCACCCAGGGTTGGGGAGGGGGCTACCCGATGGAGGATGGAATGAGGATTGCTTTCCGTGCGCGGTCCCGCGCCAAAGGCGTGTCGGTGGCGCTCTCGCTGGTCGCATGCTGCATCGCCGCTCCGCCCGCGCTCGGCGCCGAAGCGAAAGGTGAACCGGCGCCGTTCGGCCACGCATGCAAAGCGCAGAACGGAGTGCGCTTCTGCCCGACGGAAACCCTCGAACAGCGCGTGCCGACCTTCGACGGAGTGCCGCTCGACGCCGACGTGACGCTTCCGGCGAGCGGCAGCGGCCCGTTCCCCGTGATCGTGATGATGCACGGCTGGGGCGGCAGCAAGAGCGGCTTCGAGTCCTCCTCGCCGGCCGGAGACAACAACGAGACGTTCGACTACAACAACGTCTACTTCGCGCAGCACGGCTACGCCGTGCTCAACTACTCCGCCCGCGGCTGGGGCCGCTCCTGCGGAACGTCTGAATCACGCACCGAACCGGGCTGCAAAGAAGGCTGGATCAAACTCGCCGATCAGCGCTACGAGGCACACGACACGCAATACCTGCTCGGCCTGCTCGCCGATGAAGGGGTCGTCAAGCCGAAGTTCGTCGGCGTGACCGGCATCTCCTACGGCGGCGGCCAGTCGATCGAGCTCGCCTACCTGAAGAACCGCGTCAGGCTCACGAACAACGAATTCGTGCCCTGGACGAGCCCGAAAGGCAAAGCGATGGAAGTCAGGGCTGCGTACCCTCGCTGGCCGTGGTCGGACCTGGTCGACGCGCTCGAGCCCAACGGCCGCTTCCTCGACACCGAAATCGCGCCCTTCGGCCAGAGCTATGAACCACTCGGCGTGGAGATCCAGAGCTACGTCTCAGGTCTCTACGCGCTCGGTCAGGCCAGCGGCTTCATCGCGCCCGCCGGCCAGGACCCCGAAGCGGACCTGACGAAATGGTTCGCGACGGTGAACGCCGGTGAGCCGGCGACGCCGGAAGGCGAAGAAATCGCCCACAAGATCTACAACTTCCACAGCGGCTACAGCATCCCCCTCGCGGGCAAGCCGGCTCCGATGCTGCTCGAGAGCGGCTGGACCGATGACCTGTTCCCGCCCGAGCAGTCGCTCCGCGTCTACAACCAGGTGCGGGCCGACAGGGGCTACGCCGCGCTGATGTTCGGCGACCTGGGCCACAGCCGCGGCGCCAACAAGCAGAACACCGATCACGAATTCAACGAACTCGGAGCCGCCTTCTTCGGCGCGCGCCTGGAGCACAGCGGGACGGCTCCGAAGAACGGCTCGGTGTCGGCGTATACGCAGACCTGCCCGAGCTCCGAACCCGGCGAAGGGCCCTTCACGGCCAAGACGTGGAAGGCGCTGCAGAAGGGGTCCGTGACGTTCGGAGCGGCGGCTCTGCAGACGTTCACCTCGGCAGGAGGCAGTCCGTCGATCGCCGCCGCGTTCGACCCGATCGCGGGCACCAGCGAAGCGTGCAAGACCGTCAAGGCCGAAGAAGAGGCCAATACGGCCACCTACGCGACGACCAGCGAAGGATTCACGTTGCTCGGCATCCCGATGGTCACCGCGAACATCGTCGAGACGGGCCTCTACGGCGAGATCGCAGCACGGCTGTGGGACGTGCTCCCCTCGGGCGAACAGCGCCTGATCACCCGCGGCGTCTACCGCGTCGCCGAAGGGCAGAACGGGACCGTGACGTTCCAGCTGCATGGCAACGGCTACCACTTCGCCGCAGGTGACACCGTGAAGCTGCAGCTGCTCGGTCGCGACGCGCCGTACTACCGGGCGAGCAACGGCACGTTCTCGATCGAAGCGAGCAATGTGACGGTGACGCTGCCGACGGGCTGAGGGACCACGGGGCGCAGGGCGTTCCCGCGCGGGACAGAACCCGCGCGCGGACGCCCTCCGGGACGCCGCCCCGTAGCGCGCGGTGCGCCGGCGGTCGCGAGGCCGCCGGCGCTTCGCTCTACACGCTGTGCGTCGCTCCCGGCTCCAGCACGATGACCTCGCCGTGCCCGGCGCCCTCGACGTCGGCCTTGAAGGCCACGGGGTCGGTCTCGATCGCAGGGAAGGTGTCGTAGTGGCAAGGCACGATCTGCCGGGCGCCGATCAGCCGTGCCGCCTCGACGCCGTCGAAGCGGTCCATCGTGTAGTGCCCGCCGATGCACATCAGCGCCACGTCGATCTCGCCGTCCCCGCCCTGCGCCGATTCGCTCGCGGCGCGTGCCGCCTGCCCGCGTACCAGCGACAGGTCGGAGAACAGGGACGTGTCGCCGAGGTGGTAGATCGTCCTGCCGCCGAGGTTGACGATCAATCCGGCCGGCGTGTTGACGGCCCCCTGTGGAGTGGTCGAGGTGTGCCAGGCGGGAACCAGCTTCACCCACCCCCAGTCGAAGCGCACCGTGCCGCCGAGGTTCGGGTCGTGCATGTTCTCGACACCATCCACGGTCAACTCGTTCGCGATCTCCACGATCGCGACCACGTCCGGTTTCGCGCGCTGCGCGATCGCGACGGTGTCGCCGATGTGGTCGGCGTGCCCGTGCGTCAGGAGCAGCGCGTCCGGGTTAAGCTCATCGGCCGCGACCGCGGCCTTCGGGTTGCCGGTGAGAAAGGGGTCGATCAGCACCCGGGTCGATCCGTCGTTCAGCTCGAAGGCCGCATGGCCAAGGAAGCGAATCTCCATCATCTCCGCCGTTCGGTCGATTTGCAGTCCGCGCCCAGTGGGCGTGCTCACCATATATGCCCGCTGTTGCACCGCGGCACTCGCGGCTCTCGCGCTCGCCGGCGCGTTCGCCCCGACCGCCGGCGCGAACGCGCGCTGGAGCTCGCCTGTGCGGCTGGCGCCGTGCCCGTCGGCAGGAGCGCCGCGGGTCGTGTTCCCCTCCGACGCGCCCTCGCGCGCAACCGGGCAGGGCGCCGTCGTCTGGTCCGCCACAGCCACGTGTGCGGGCGGCCCGGGCGCGAGAATCGATCCGATCGCCCCGGGCGCCGGGCCCACGGCTCCGCTCGAGCCGCGCTCGGCCGCCGGGGCTCCCCTGGCGCCCGTCGGGACCTTGAGCGTCTCCGGCGCACCGCGGGGCCTGATCGCGATCGCGGGCGCCGACCCGGACCGGCCGGGACGTGCGCTTGTCGTCGAGGGACGGGCCCCTGGGCCGTTCGCGGTGCTGCCGCCGAGCAGCGGCAGAGGAAGCGGGGTGGCACTCGGCAGCGCCTACCTGGGAGATCTCGCGCTGCTGCGGCCTGCGGGCGGGGCGCTCTCGCTGCAGGTCCAACGCTGGTTCGGCGGCCCGCCCGGCCAGCCCAGGCTCCTGGCGATGCCCGCCCATGGCAGCGCCCCCGCTCCCGCGAAGGTCGCTCTCGACTACCGCAGCGACGCGATCGCCGCGTGGGCCCAGGGCGGATCCGTGTGGGTCACCGATCTCCCCGCGGGACGCCGGGCAGTGCGTACGCAGCGCCTCGGCCCCGCCGGCACGTCGCCGGGGATCGCCGCGCTGCTGAGTGACGACGAACGCGGCATGGTGATGTGGACCCAGCAAGCCGGCACGGCGACGAGCGTGTGGTTCGACTACTCCGCGCCCGGACCGCGCTTCGGGGTGCCGCGGCTGCTCGAGCGCATCAGCGACCCCGGTGGCCGGCCACCACCCCCCGGCTCGCCTCAGCTGATTCGCCTCAGTTCGGAGAGCGTGATGGCGGCCTGGGCGGGCGCCGAAGGCGGACGGTGGGTGGTGCGCACGGCGCCCGTCGACCAGCATGGCGTGCGGGCGGTGGAAACGATCGGCGCGGCCCCAGGAGACGCGCTGCTAGACGCGCTCGCGCCCGGCCCGCGCGGCGATGCCATCGTCCTGGAGAGCGAGCCACAAGGGGCGCCGGACGGCGGGCCCGCGCTGCTCGCAGCGCGCGGCTTCGAGGCCGGTGGTCGGACGATCTTCGCCTCGCCGGAAGCGGTAGCGGAGGACGTCGCCTCCAACAACCCCGCGGTCGCGATCGAGCCCGGAAGCGACCGCGTGCTCGCAGCCTGGCAGGGCGTGGGCGGGGCCGTCTACTACTCGCTGCGGGCACCCGAAGGCCCCGGCTGAGCGCCCCGAAGGGCCCCCGCGGCGGGTGCGGCCGGGGCGCCCTTCAGGCGAGGGAGGCAGCGTGACCGGGCGCCTATAGGAAAAGATGCTGCTCGGATGGACCGCGATTACGAGCAGCAGACCTTCCAGGCCGAGGACCGCCATTGGTGGTACCGGGGCCGGCGAACGGTGCTGGAGAGGGTCCTCGACGGCCTCGACCTCCCGGCGGGTGGGGGTCCGATGCGGATCCTCGACGCCGGCTGCGGCAGCGGGCGCAACATGGTCGAGCTCGCGCGTCGCGGCACTGTGACGGGCGTCGAGCTTTCTGCGCCGAGCGTCGAGAAGGCGCGCCAACGTGCCTGCGGCGAGGTGATCGAAGGCTCGGTCCTCGAGATGCCGTTCGCCGACGACAGCTTCGATCTCGCCGTCAGCCTCGACGTGGTCGAGCATCTCGAGGACGACCTCGGCGCGCTCCGCGAGATGCGCCGGACGGTCGCAACCGGCGGCGCGCTGCTCCTGACGGTGCCCGCCTACCAGTGGCTGTGGAGCGGCCACGACGAGATCAACCACCACCAGCGGCGCTACACCCGGCGCTCGCTCCAGGCGGTCGCCGAACAGGCCGGTTGGAGTCAGGTGCGTACCACGTACTTCAACTCCCTGCTGCTGCCCGTCGCGATCCTCCTGCGCGTGCTCGATCGCGTCAACACCAAGACCACCGAGTCGAGCCTCGACCTGTGGGTTCCACCCGAGCCCGTGAACCGCATCCTCGAACTGCCGCTGACGCTCGAGGCGGCGCTGATCGCCCGCGGCGGCCGGATCCCCGCCGGCCTGTCGCTGCTCAGCGTGTTCCGCTAGCCAGCTCCGGCTGGTGCCGGAACGTCCAGGCGCGGTTGATGAGGAACGTCGTCACCGTCACGACGACCGTCGCCAGCGCTTGGGAGAGCAGCTTGTCGATGCCCGCGTCGTGGACGAACACGTACAGCAGGCCGAGGTTGATGCCGAGCCCGCCGCCCTGGACGATCGCCCAGCGGACGGGCGTCAGCGCGTCGCCGACGTGTCCGGCGAAGGTCCAGCGGCGGTTCAGCAGGAAGCCGTTGACGGCGCCGATCGTGAATCCGATCGCCGAGGCGGCGATGTACCAGACGCCGAAGACCTTGAGCAGCAGCGTGTAGACGAGGAACGTCAGCAGCGTGTTCGACACGCCGACGATGCCGAACTTGATGAACTGGACGAGCACCACGGGGACGTGCAGGCGCCTCGCCACGGCCACGACCTCGGCATCCGGGGGTCCGTGCTGATCGCTTGCGTCGTCCATCCCCTGCAAGCATGAACGATAAATTGAGCCTCGGCTTAGGGATTTCGTCGAGGATGCTCGGAGGGAGAGTGTCGGATCGGCGCTCAACGGGCACAATTCAGACCATGCCGGATACACCTCTACGAACGCCGACCCTGCTGAGCCTCGTCGCGCCGGTCTACGACGAGGAGCTGCTGATCGAGGAGTTCGTCGCCCGCGCGAGGGCCGCGCTGGCCGATTACGACTTCGAGCTGGTGCTCGTCGACGATGGCAGCAAGGACCGCACCCCCGAGCTGCTCGACGCGATCGCGAGCGCCGACCCGCGCGTGCGGGTGATCCACCTGTCGCGCAACTTCGGTCACCAGGCCGCCTTGACGGCGGGCCTCGAGCACGCGATCGGCGACGTCGTGGCGATGATCGACGCCGACCTGCAGGACCCCCCCGAGCTGATCCCGGACATGATCGCCCAATGGAGTCAGGGCTCCGACGTGGTCTACGCGGTGCGCAAGCAGCGCGAGGGCGAGACTGCCTTCAAGCTCGCCACCGCCTCATGGTTCTACAAGCTGTTCGACAAGCTGGCGCAGGTCGACCTCGAGCCGAACTCCGGGGACTTCCGGCTGCTCGACCGTCGCGCGCTGAACGCGCTGCTGGCGATGACCGAGCGCTCGAGGTTCCTGCGCGGCATGACCGTCTGGATCGGCTTCACCCAGACCGCCGTCTCCTACGAGCGCGACGCCCGCCACGCCGGCGAGACCAAGTACACGCTGCGCAAGATGCTGCGCTTCTCGCTCGACGCGATCGCGTCGTTCTCGCACCTGCCGCTGCAGCTGGCGACCTACGTCGGGATCCTCTCCGCGGGCGTCGCCTTCATCGCGATCCCCGTCGTGATCGTGCTGCGCATCACCGACTCCTACCTCCCCGGCTTCGGCTCGATCACGATCGCGATCCTGCTGCTCGGCGGTATCCAGCTGATTGCGATCGGCGTGATCGGCGAGTACGTGGGGCGGATCTACGACGAGGTCAAGCACCGGCCGTTGTACATCGTGCGCGAGGAGATCAATCACCCCTCGGCCTCTTCTCGCGCGGCGATCGTCCCCGCCGCCCGCGCCGGGCTTCCCGCGCGCACCCCCGAGAGCGTCCTCTAGCCTCCTCAGCTGCCCGACCGCGACACGCGGCGCTCAGCCGTGTTGTCATGCAGCGATGCTCCGCGTGCGCCTCGTCCTCCTGGCTCTGCTCTGCGTGCAGGCCGGGAGCTGGCTGACGCCGGCTGGAGCGCGCTCGGAAACCTGCCCCGGGGCCGGCGGTGGGTGCCCCTACTACGGCGCCGGGCAGATCGGCCGGCGCGGAGAAGGGGTGCTGCGCTTCCCGGAGGCGGTCGCGATCGGGCCGGCGGGCGACGTTTACGTCGCCGACCAGCTCAGCTACGTCGTGCAGGAGTTCAGCCCGGCGGGCGCGTTCGAGAACCAGTGGGGTTCCTTCGGCGGCGGCCATGGGCAGTTCGGGCCGGTCGGCGGCATCGCCAGCGACCCGGCCGGGAACGTCTACGTCGTGGACTCGAGCCACAACCGGATCGAGAAGTTCACGGCCGCGGGCGCCTTCATCAGGGCCTGGGGCCGGCGGGGCAGCGAAGTCGGCCAGTTCAGCTTCGGCTCCTCGCAGGACCCCACGAAGCCGCCCGGCGGCGGCATCGCCGCGACCGCGAGCTACGTCTACGTCGCCGACAGCGGCAACAACCGCGTCGAGCGCTTCAACCTCGAAGGAGGCGAAGCGATGGCGTGGGGCACCAAGGGCAGCGAACCGGGACAGCTGAACTACCCGCGCGGCGTCGCCGCCAACGGCTCGGAGGTAGTCGTCTCCGACGACGACAACCACCGAATCCAGGTCTTCAACGCGGAAGGCGCCTATCTCGCATCGGCCGGCAGCGAGGGCTCCGGACCGGGCCAGTTCGGCTTCCCCTACGGCGTCGCGCTCGACGCAGCGGGGAACGTCTACGTCGCCGACGACCTCAACCACCGCGTCGTGAAGCTGAGCCCCCAGCTCGCCTTTCTCGGCGCCTGGGGCGGCTTCGGCACGGGGCCGGGCCAGCTCGCCTTCCCGCGCGGTCTGGCCAGCGACCCCGCGGGCGACACCTATGTCGCGAACACCGCCAACGATCGCATCGAGGTCTACGACCCGACCGGCAACCCGCTGCGCACGATCGGCGTCAACGCCCGAGGTCCCGGACAGATGACCGCGCCGAAGGGGCTCGCGCTCGACCCCACGGGACGGCTGTTCGTGTCCGACACCGATGCCTCACGGCTCGAGCTGTTCGCGCCGGCGACCTACGCGTTCGCAGGGCAGTGGACGCTGATGCCGGGCCGCTTCCCGGCCCTCAACCGGCCGAGCGGCGTCGGCATCGACCCGGCCGGCTCGGTCTACGTCGGCGACGCGGCCGGCAACGAACGCGTCGTGCGCCTATGGGGGGACAGCACGCCGCTCAGCGAAATCGGCGGTCCGGGGGCGCTCGGGGGCGCCACGCTCGCGGGCAACGCCGCGGTCGCCGTGTCGCCGGTCAGCCACGGGGTCTACGTCGCTGACACGGGGCACAACCGGATCCTGGTCTTCGGCGCCGACGGCCGCCTGCTCGGCCGGTGGGGCGCCGGCGGCGGCAACGGCGCCGCCGGCTCCGGGCCGGGATCCTTCGATCATCCCCCGGCGCTGGCGATCGACCGGGCCGGCGACATCGACGTCGCCGACACGGGCAACGACCGCATCGTCAGGCTCGACCCGTCCGGGAACGTGATCGCCGAATGGGGCGCGACCGGCGGCGGTGACGGGCGCTTCCGCTCGCCGAACGGGGTCGGCGTGGACGGCGCCGGCAACGTCTACGTGCTCGACGGCGAAAACAACCGCGTGCAGGTCTTCGACGAAAGCGGCCATTACAAGTGGCGCTGGGGCAG
>DASWFM010000139.1:0-3223 GCA_036394235.1 Solirubrobacteraceae bacterium
CGGCCTACGGCGAGGTGAAGATGGCCTTCGTCCACCACACGGAGAACCCGAACGGCTACAGCGCCGTCGACGTGCCGTCGATGCTGCGCGCGATCTATGCGTTTCATCGTGACGTGAACGGTTGGAACGACATCGGCTACAACTTCGTCGTCGACCGGTTCGGGCGCGTCTTCGAGGCCCGCGCGGGAGGCGTCGACGAACCCGTCGTGGGCGCTCATGCCGGCGGCTACAACCTCGTCTCGACCGGAATCGCGGTGCTCGGCTCCTTCTCCGGGACGCCGATCTCGGCGCCGGCCCGCAGGACCCTGCAGCGGCTGCTTGCATGGAAGCTCGCCCTGCACGGAGTAGCGACGCAGGGACGCGTGCAGGTGCGCGTCAATCCCGCCGGAGCCGTCTACAGCAAATATCCCGCCCGCGCACGCGTCTCACTGCCCCGGATCGCCGGGCACCGCGACGCGGACAGCACCGATTGCCCCGGCAACAGCCTCTATGGCGAGCTGCCGGGGGTTAGGCGCGCGGTCGCATCGCTTCCCGGCCGTACGGTGATCGCGGCGCTCGCCCTGGTGGCGCCTCCCGAGGTCGCGCAACCCGCGCCGGCCGGCGGCGAACCGCCGCCACCGGGCGCCCCACCGACGGTCCCGGCGGCCGGCTCGGCGCCGGAGCTGCTGACGACGCTCACGCTGCTCGACGGAACGCCCGTCACCGGGGCGCAGGTCGTGCTGGAGGCTCGCATGGTCGCCCGGCGGGGCGAGGCCGTCACCCGGACGGCGCTCGCAGAAGGGATGACCGACGGCGAAGGCCACTGCCTGCTCCCCGCGAGCTTCGCCGTCGGCGCGGCCAAGCCGCTGTGGGTGCGGGCCCTTTACCCCGGCGGCACAGCCGGCGGCGCGGCCGTCTCGCGGACGGTGCGGGTCGATCCGCTCGAAGCGGCAGTCATCCCGCCTGCAGGGAGCTCGCCCAGCGGCTGAGCAGCGCCGCCTGGGTGCCGGTGAGACCCAGGCTCGGCTCGGTCTGCACGAGCAGCGTCGGCGCCTCGCGGGCCGCCGCCCAGTCGTGGCAGGCGCCGTCGAGCGCGTCGTCGATCCAGGCCAGCGGCCGGCCGGCGGCGTATTGCTCGATCGCCTCGAGCTTCCAATGAGCGTTGCCGCGCCCCACGGCCCGCGCGAAGCGCAGGAACGGAAGGCCCCTCGGCAGGCCGAGCAGGTGGGGGAGGTGCTCGTCGGCCCGCTCTTCCCATCCGCTCGCCCAGATCAGCTCGAACTGATCTCGCAGATCGAGCAGGTGAGCGGCCGCTGTGGCCGAAAGAAAATGCGGTATGCCCTCGATCGAGTGGAAGGAGCCATCGGCATCCGCGGACAGCCCACTCGCGAACAGCGAGATGACGCCGTCGATGTCGACCATCAGCAACGGCCTGGTGGACGCACTGCCGCCCTCGCGGACCGCCGCCCGCGCATCCGCCGGCGGAGACGGGCGAGCCGAGCGCGGGCCAGACGGGGCGGGCTCTTTCTCCAGGGCGGGGGGGTCTTTAGGTTGTACAGAGGTAGAGACGGGTACCCTCCTCAAACGGTCGATCCGCCTATCTGCATGGAGGCGGAGTAAAGCAGTGGCGCTCTCCAGTCGATTCAAGCCACCGTCGGCGACCCTCCCCAACTCCCCCACATGACTCTCGATCTCGGAATTCTTCTTGCCCTTCTGTGCGCCTTCGTGGCGAACCTGGGCTTCTTCTACAAGTACCGTGGCGCCAACTCGGTGCCCAAGGTGCAGGTCCTGCACCCGCTGCGCTCCACCAAGGCGCTCTACTCCTCCAAGTGGTTCACGCTGGGCATGCTCACGGCCACCGCGAGCTGGGGCCTGCACGTCGGTGCGCTGGCGATGGCGCCGATGTCGGTGGTCCAGGTCGCCCTCGCTGCGGGCGTCGTCTTCATCGCCGTAATGGCCGAGCGGCTGTTCGGCTTCGAGGTCGGCCGGCGCCAGTGGGTCGGACTGCTGCTGACTGCGGCTGGCCTCGTGCTCCTCGGCGTGACCCTGCCTACCCTGCACGGCTCCCACTCGAGCTTCTCACCGGCCGCGATGATCTCCTTCGAGGCCGCGCTGTTCGGGATCGGCGGGCTGCTGATCATGGGCCGCCGCATGGGCGGCCCGGTCGAGCACCACGGCGTGATGCTTGGCGCAGCCTCGGGAATCCTGTTCGGCGTCTCCGACACGGCGATCAAGGCGCTGACGGGGATCACCGGTGCCCACGGCCTGATGGGATTGATGCTGAGCCCATGGCTGGCGGTGGCCGTGGTCGCCTCGATCGTGGCCTTCTTCGCCTCCGCCCGGGGGCTGCAGGACGGCGATGCGGTTCCCGTCATCGCCGTGACCGGCACGGCCGCCAACATCGCGGGCATCGCCGGCGGCATCATCGTCTTCGGCGACCCGATGGCGGGCAGCGCCACCGGCGTGGTCCTGCAGGCCTTGGCCTTCGTGCTCGTGATCGTCGCATCCGCGTTGATGCCTGCGCCGGTCCGCGCCGCGGGCGTCCCGCAGGCCGCCTAGGCCACCTTGCCGACCCTCGCGCGGCCGGGCGCCGGGCGCTGCTAGCATCCCGGGCCGATATGCCGACCACCTCGCAACTCGTCCGCAAGGGCCGTGTGGCCCCCAAGAAGAAGCTCGCCACTCCCGGCCTGAAGTCGGGCAAAGGCCGCAAGAAGAAGGTCGCCGCTCCGCAGCGGCGCGGGGTCTGCACGCGCGTCTACACGACCACCCCGAAGAAGCCTAACTCCGCCCTGCGCAAGGTCGCCCGGGTGCGCATATCCGGGTCGATGGAGGTCACCGCCTACATCCCCGGCGAGGGTCACAACCTTCAGGAGCACTCAGTCGTGCTCGTCCGAGGCGGCCGCGTCAAGGACCTGCCGGGCGTTCGCTACAAGGTCGTCCGGGGCACGCTCGACGCCGCCGGCGTCAGCGACCGCAAGAAGTCCCGTTCGCAGTACGGCGTGAAGAAGAAATAGATGCCCCGCCGCGCTGCCGCCCAGATCCGCCCCGTCGAGGCGGACCCGATCCACCGCTCGAAACTCGTTCAGCAGGTGATCAACAAGGTGATGCTGGACGGCAAGAAGTCGACGGCCGAGCGGATCGTCTACGACGCCCTCGCGCTGCTCGCCGAGCGCTCCGACAAAGACCCGGTCGAGACGCTCGAGGCGGCCGTCAAAACCCTCACGCCGACCCTCGAGGTCAAATC
>DASWFM010000140.1:0-15192 GCA_036394235.1 Solirubrobacteraceae bacterium
GGCCCCGGCGCCGAGCCGCAGCCCGCGCCACAACCCGATGCCGGCACGGGCGGCCGCCGCCTGGATCTCGGTCCGCAGCGACTCGTCATGGTCGCGCATCCGCAGCATCCCCTCTCCCTCCATCAACATCAGATGCGGCGAGCCCACGCACTCCAGGGCGATCACCCGCGTCGTGGCCGGGTCGAGCTCCTCGCGGTGGCGGGAGACGAAGCCGCGCATCCCCTCCATGAACGACTCCTCGCTGCCAGTCGAGAGCAGCAGCACCCGCACTCCGCCCGCGGGACGGTTGCGGAGGCGAGCGGCGAGGTCGAGTAGCACCGCGACGGAGCTGAGGTTGTCGTTTGCGCCGCACACCACCGGCGAGCGGGCAACGTCGGCCAGCAGCGCCGCCGTGACGGCGCTCCAGAGCGTGCCGAGCCGCCGCAGCGGGCTGCGGGCGAAGATCGCGCCGAGCGCGACCAGGATGGGACCCGCGACGAGCAGTCGCCCGGTCTGCAGGGAGGTGTGTTGCTTGGCGTACCAGCGCGGGAACCGCGCGGCGAGAGCGGGCACCAGCCCGGGATGGAACAGCAGGCCGGTGTGCGCGGCGTCATGGTGGGCAACGATCACGACGGTCTCCGCGGCCGCCTGATCACCGGCCCAGGCGAGCACGTTCGTGGCGCTTCGTTTCGGCAGCAGCCCGCGGAGCAGGTGCCGGCCGCAGTCGACGTCGTCGGCGATCGCCGCCGCCGACGCGAGCGCGACTGCCAGGCCGGCGGCGCGCGCTCTCCGGCTGCGGGCGCGGCCCGTCAGGAGTCCCGCCAGGGCGCCGGCCGTCGCGGCCAGCCCCGAGGACTGCCAGTAACCCCCGACGGCGGGCTCGCGCTCGAGCGCCGGTTCGAGGCCGTACTCGCGGAGCATCGACTCCAGCAATTGCGCAGCCCGCTCCTCGCCGGGCCCCGCCGAGCCCCGCTCGATCGCTGCGAGTTCGAGCAGTGCTTCGCGAGGATGGGCCGGGGGCATCGTGGAAGGTTACGCGGGTATGCGATCTTGACGATGTCTTGGCACGCCGAGAGCGCTCCACCGCCACCTCCCCCCGCGCGGTTCGTGCGAGCGTCGCGGGCCGCGTGCAGGGCGTCGGCTTCAGAGACACAGCCTGCCGGCGTGCCGAGGCCCTCGGCGTGACCGGGTGGGTGCGAAACGAAGCTGACGGCGTCGTGTCGGTGCACGCGGAGGGGCCGGCCGAGGCCGTCGCCCAGTTCCTCGAGTTCCTCGCCGCGGGTCCACGGGGCGCGTCCGTCGAGCACCTCGCGGTCCGCGACGTGCGTGTGGAGGGCCACGAGCAGTTCGCGGTGCGCGGGGTGAACGCCGGCGTCTTCGTGGTGCAGGAGCACGAGGCCAGCACCCACCATTTCGACCTGCGCCTGGAGGTGGAGGGCGCGATGCGCTCGTGGGCGGTGCCGAAGGGGCCATCGATGGATCCGGCCGTGAAGCGCCTGGCGGTGCAGGTCGAGGACCACTCGCTCTCCCACAACGACTTCGAGGGCTCCACGGACAACGGCGGCGTGGCGATCTGGGATCGCGGCGGCTACGAGCAGGGCGGCCGGGTGCCCTGGCCCGAGGCGCTCGATCGAGGTCATGCCGTGTTCGTGCTGCACGGCGAGAAGCTCCATGGCGGCTTCGCACTGCAGCGGACGCGGGAGGGGCCGAAGCCCCAATGGCTGCTCCTCAAGCGCCGCGACGAGCAGGCCCGGCCCGGCTCGGACATCGTCGCCGAACGACCCGCCTCGGTCGCGAGCGGCCGCACTCTCGCGGAGATCGCCACGGAGTAGCAAATGGAACGTCCATCCCGACTACTCGAATCAGCTATCGGGCCACGCCCGCTGCCCGGGATCAACGATCTGCTCTAGCCTGTCGATCAACCTTTGCAGGCAGTGCGTTTCAGCGCGCGGGACGGCATCCGTGGCCGCGAGAACGTGACGTGAGCGACGGATATGAGCGTTCGATTCCGCAGCATCTGGTCCAGAGGCGCAGCCGCCGCGCTGGCATCGGCGTGGATCCTCGCCCTGTTCGCCTCCCTCGGCGGGACGCTCGACCCGGACCCGGTCGCGGCCGCCGGCGTGAGCGTGCCGATCCCGCTCGGCGAAGGCTCCTCGCCGGTGCAGCTGCCGCCGGTCAAGGTCACGGTCCCGTCGCCCTCGGGCGGCGCGCCGCTCGCCGAAGTGGGCGTCGGCGAAAAAGGCCTGAGCGTCACTACACCGGCGCCGCCCCCGCTCCCGAAAGCCGAAGTGCCGCCGACCCCGACGGTGCCTTCGGTGCCCCCTCTGCCCCCGGCCGAAAAGATCCCCGACCCCACGGGTGGCGTCCCGATCCTCCCCGTCGGGGTGTCCTCCGGCGGATCGTCGGGGAGCGGCTCGCCGGGGCAGTCCGGCGCAGAGGCTAGGAGCGCCGGCGCCGGAGCAGGGCGAGCACAGGCGGGTGGCAAGGCACCGGCGCGAGGCAGGAAGGCTTCCAGCGGCGCCTCAGCCGCAAAGGGCGGTCGCCCGGGCGCGGAAGGCTCAAACGGCGCAGGTCCCGGTGGCGCGCCGGGTGGGGCCGCGGCGGCCGCTGCCGCCGGCGGCGGGCCGAAAGGGTCCGGCAACGTGACCGGCGTCACCGCTGCACACCGCGAATCGGCCGATCCGCTTTCCTCGCTCGGGCGCGAACTGTCGATACCGCTGCCCGTTCCCGACTGGAGCAAGCCGATCATCCTGCTGCTGGCGCTCCTGGCGATCGCCTTCGCCGTCCGCTGGCGCCTCGCGACAAGGCGCGCGGGGAGCCTCGAGCGGCGTCAGGACGCCCTGCTGGCGGACATCAAGGTGATGCAGGAAGCGCTCGCGCCGGAGGTCCCCGAGACGCTCCAGGGCCTGGGCCTGTCGGTCGCCTATCGCCCGGCCGAGGGACCGGCGGCCGGCGGCGACTTCTACGACGTCTTCGAGCTCGGCAGCGACCGCGTGGCGGTGATCCTCGGCGACGTCGCCGGCCACGGCCACGACGCCGTGCGCCAGGCCGCTCTGACGCGCTTCACCTTGCGGGCCTTCCTGAAGCAGAGCGGAGATCCCAGGACGGCGCTGGCGCTCGCGGGCCACGCGCTCTCGGACCCTGGGTGCGGGCAGCTCGCGACTGTCGCGATGGCGGTCTTCGACAGCGCCAGGGGCACGCTCACCTACGCCCTCGCCGGTCATCCGCCGCCACTGCTCATCGGCCTGCCCGCGGGCGACGTTCCCGCGAGCTGCTCTTCGCCTCCGGTGGGATGCGAGCTGCCCACCGGCAGCCGCCAGCGGACGGTCAGCCTGCCGGCCGGCGGGCGAGCATGCTTCTTCAGCGATGGGCTGATCGAGGCGCGTCTGAGCGATGAGCCGGTCGAAGGGCATGCCGACCTGCTCGGCCGCGAGCGCCTCGCCGAGCTGTTCTGCGCGCTGCCCGCGGAGGCCGGTGCGGACGAGCTGCTGGCGGCGGTCCGATCGGAGGCAGCTGCGACGCCCGACGACATGGCGGCGTGCGTCCTCACGCCCCACGTGAGGAGCGCCGGGCGCGTGATCGACGTCGAGGAACTCGAGGTCGGCCGGCGCGCGCTCGAGGACGGCCACCTCGACGCCTATCTCAGCGCGAGCGGCCTCGGCGCGGGCGAGAAGGCCCGCGTGCTGGCCGAGGTGGACGCTCGCCTGGAGACGGACGCCGGCGCCCTGCTGCTCGTCGACCGCAGCGGTGGCGACGAGATCGAGGTCAACGTCCGCGCTTGCCGCGAGCAACGCCCCCCGTCCGTGCCGCCGAGCGGGCTCCCCAGCCTGCTGCAGGCCTGAACGGGGATCGGAATACCGTCGGCCGCCGTAGAGCGCGCGGACGGCCGAACACCGAGAGCTGGGTGCCCTGCCGCCTGGCGCTCTACCGCGGGTTGCTCTACAGCGCGTTGCTCAACGGCCGGGTGCGATTTTCGGGGTATGCGATGGATCTCGGGCGGCGCGCGGATCTACACGCACATGAACACGAAAACACGCTGGGTCCTCGCATTGACTGGAATCGGGTCGTTGATGGCTGCCCTCGACACGGTCGTCGTCTCGACCGCCCTGACGACGATTCATCGCTCGCTGGGCGCGAGCGTCGAGCAGCTCGAGTGGACCGTCAACGCCTACAACGTCTCCTTCGCCGTGTTGCTGATCACGGGTGCCGCGCTCGGCGACCGCTACGGGCGCCGCCGGGGCTACGCCGCCGGTCTCGCCCTCTTCTCGCTCGCCTCCGCCGGCTGCGCGCTGGCGCCGAGCGTCGGCTGGCTGATCGCGGGCCGGGCGCTGCAGGGCGCCGGCGCCGCGCTGCTCACGCCTCTCGCCCTCACGCTGCTCAGCGCCGCGTTCCCGCCCGAGCGGCGGGGTGCGGCGATCGGCATGTTCAGTGCGATCACCGGGATCGCCGTCGCCAGCGGGCCGCTCGTCGGCGGCGCCGTGGTCCAGGGCATCGACTGGGAATGGATCTTCTGGCTGAACGTTCCGATCGGACTGATCGCGGCACCACTGGTGCTGTCGAAGATGGATGAGAGCTTCGGCGGCGACTCGGGCCTCGACCTGAGGGGCCTCGCGCTCATCACAGCCGGCGTGCTGGGGATCGTGTGGGCGCTGGTGCGGGGCAACATCTCGGGCTGGGGCAGCACCGAGGTGCTCGCATCGCTGCTCGCCGGTCTCGCCCTATGTGCGGCCTTCGTCGCCTGGGAGCTGCGCGCACCGGAGCCGATGCTGCCGATGTCCTTCTTCCGCTCGCGGGCCTTCTCAGCCGGGAACGCGGCGATCTTCTGCACCTTGGGCTCGTTGTTCGCGTGCGTCTTCTTCTACCCCCAGCTGCTGCAGGTCGTGCTCGGCAGCGGCCCGCTCGACGCCGGCCTGAAGCTGCTCCCGTGGACCGCCACTTTCATCACGGTCGCCCCTGTCGCGGGGGCCCTGGCCGATCGCATCGGCGAGCGGCCGCTGATGGTGAGCGGACTGCTGATGCAGGCCGCCGGGACCGCCTGGCTGGCGACGATCGCAACGACCACGATCTCCTACGGGGCGCTGCTCGGCCCGTTCCTGCTGGCCGGCGTGGGCATCTCGATGGCGATTCCGGCCGCACAGAACTCCGTCGTCGGCTCAATCGCCCCGGAGCACGTCGGCAAGGCGGCGGGGGCCAACAGCATGATGCGCGAGCTGGGAGGCGTGTTCGGCATCGCGCTCGCGGTGACGGTGTTCGCGGGCGCCGGCGGCTACGCCTCGCCGCACGACTTCATCGCGGGCTTCGGCCCCGCGATCTGGGTCGCGGCAGCGATCGCCCTGACCGGCGCCGCGTGCGCGGCGATGCTCCCGAGCCGCCGGCCGGCCGCTGCGGGCGCTGCGGGCGCCGCGGGCGCAATGACGATGGCGATGATCGAACCCGAGGAGGCATGATGAGAATCGTGATGGTGCGCTACACGGTCAAGGCCGATCGCGTGGAGGAGAACGAGCGGCTCGTGCGAGCCGTCTACGAGGAGCTCGCGCAGAGCGCCCCCGAGGGCCTGCGCTACGCCACATTCAAGCTCGAGGACGGACGGAGCTTCATGCACCTGGCCGCGGTCACGGACGAGGCTGAGAACCCGCTCTCCCGCCAGCCGGCCTTCGCCGAGTTCCAACGCGAGATCGCCGACCGCTGCGAGACCCAGCCCGTCGTCACGAGGCTCGAGGAGGTCGGTTCCTACCGGCTGCTCGGCGAAGCGGGCGCAGCGTGAACCCCCTCGTTCATCTCGAGCTGCACACCGGCGACGAGCCCGGCGCGAGCGAGTTCTACGAAGCGCTCCTGGGCTGGCGCTCGGAGCGGGTCCGGGCGGGCACGGCCTCCTACCTGACGCTCGGCGCCGGCGGCCCCGTCGGCGCGGGCGTCGTCGGCTGCGGCGCCGCGCACCCGGTATGGCTGCCCTACGTCGCCGTCGAACGCCTCGAGGAGATGACCGACCGCGCGAAGGCGATGGGTGCGTCGGTGCTGCTCGGACCCTGCGGGGGACGGGCCGGCCGCCGCAGTGTCCTCGCCTCGCCGTGCGGGGGCGAGATCGCGCTCTGGCAGCCGAACAGGGGGAGCGCGGGATGACCGAGCAGCAGCTGCTCGACTCCGCCCGCACCGGTGACGAGCGCGCGTTCGGCGAGCTCGTCGACCCGCACCGCAACGGCCTGTTCGCGCACTGCTACAGGATGCTCGGATCGCCCCAGGACGCCGAGGACGCGCTCCAGGAGACGCTGCTGCGCGCGTGGCGCGGGCTCGAGCGCTTCGAGGGCCGCAGCTCGCCGCGCTCGTGGCTCTACACGATCGCCACGAACGCCTCGCTGCGCGCGATCGAGCGACGCCCGCCGAGGGTGATGCCGCTGGATCACGGGCCGTCGACGGACCCGCACGTCGGGCCGGGCGCTCCGCTCGCGGAGTCGGTGTGGGTGGAACCGCTGGCCGACGAGCCGCTCGCGCTGCCAGACGGACTGGCCTCGCCGGAAGCGCGCTACGAGCAGCGCGAGAGCGTGGAGCTCGCGTTCGTGGCGGCGCTCCAGACCCTGTCCGCGCGCCAGCGCGCGGTGCTGATCCTGCGCGACGTCCTGGGCTTCTCGGCGCGGGAGGCCGGCGAGACGCTCGGCGCATCGCCCGCGTCGGTGGACTCCGCGCTTCAGCGCGCGCGGGGCACGCTCGAGAGTCACCTGCCGCAGCGAAGCCAGCAGGCGGCGCTGAGCGCGGTCGGCGACAAGCGCCTGAAGGAGATCGTCGAGCGTTACATGGACGCGTGGGGACGCGGCGACGCGCACGCGCTGGCGGCGATCCTCGCCGAGGAAGCGACGATCTCGATGCCCCCGCACTCGGCGTGGTATCAGGGGCGCGACGCTGTCGAGCGCTTCGTGGCCGGCTACCCGATGGCGCGGGGCCGGCGCTGGCCCTCGGTGCAGATCTCGGCCAACGGCCAGCTGGCCTTCGCCCATTACCTCCGCGACGCGGCGGACGGGGCGCTCAGGCCCCACAGCATCTGCGTGATCGACGTCGACGGCGAGCGTATCGCCGGCATCACGTCGTTCTTGATGCCGCGGCTGTTCGCGGCCTTCGGCCTCGGCGAGACGCCGCTCAGGCCGCCGGCGCGGCGTCCATGAAGCCGTACACGTTGCGGATGCGCCCGCCGTCGGTCACGATCACGTCGAAGCCGACGTACTGGGCCGGTTCATCGTCCGGTCCAGCGTGCCACTGAAAGCGCGCCTGGTCGTGGTGCGCGTCGATCTCGCTGCCGAGCGTGAAGGTGTAGCCCGGAAATCGCTCCTGGGTCTGCGCGATGAACGCATCGACCCCCTCGGGGCCACGAACCTCGACGTGGGGATCCGTGTAGGTGCCGTCCTCGAGCCACAGCTGCTCGAGCAGTTCGCGCCGCCGTGCGGGCTCCGTCTGGTTGAACACATCGAGGTAGCGCTCGACGATCTGGTTGGCGTTGGTCATCGTTTCCTCCTGTGGTCGGGTTGACTTGGGATCACCGTGCCAGGCCGCAGGCGGGCTGTCGATTACCCGCCGGGTAAGCGATGCCGGCGCTCACTATGGCCGAGGTAATGCCGGAAGCACGCCGGTCGCGGAGAGCCCGGCGGGCGTTCTAGTGCTCCCGCAGCAGCTCGCCGAGCGGCAGGCTGCGCAGCCGCCGGGCGGCCAGCGCGCTGATCGCGACGGCCGTCCCGACGGCGACGCCGGCCAGCGCGCCGAGATAGCCCCAGGGGATCGCCAGATGGTCGGGCGGCGGATCGAACACGTGCTGGAGCATCGCGACGAGCATCGCGGCCAAGAGCACCCCGAGAACCGCAGCCAGCGCGAGAGCGGCGACCAGCACCAGGGCAGCCTCGCTCCACAGAAACGCCCCGATGCTCCGCAGACCGGCCCCGAGCGCCGCCATGGTTGCAAACTCATGGCGTCTTTCGAGCACGGCCAGCGCGAGGAACAGCGCCATCGCCGCGGCGACGAGAGCGATCGTGAATGCCTCCTCGATGTGGCTGATGCCGCGCAGGTCGACGGTGGTGATCGAGCTCGTGGTCTGCTGGGCCTGTTCGGAGATGTTCTTGACGATCGTGCCGTCCGTGCGCGTGGCGCCGGCCACGGCCCCGGCGGTTCCTGCAGGGTCAGAGGCACTCGCGAACACGACGTTCGGGCCGCCCGCGCGGTCGATCGACTGGAGATAGGAGAGGTTCGCGACCATGAAGGAGTCGCGCGGTGCGGACGGGAACTCCTGGACGATGCCGGCGACATGAAACGGCGCGACCCGGAAACGGCCGGAGCGGTGGTCGAGCACGCGCAGGTTGAGCAGGTCGCCGATGTTCAGCTGATAGTCGGTGATCGTCTCCTTTGAGACGAGGATCCCGTCGGGCCTCGCGGCCAGTCGCGCGAGGGTCTGCGCGGCGCTCGCGCCGATGAAGTAGGAGTCGCGGAGCGTCGTGGCCCGTCCGATCGTGGCAGCGTCGATACCGAAGGTGTCCTGCAGGTCGGGACCGACGTAAGCGTAGGAGTGGTCGAGCGCGCTCGTCCCCCGGACGCCGGGGACCGCTGCGATCTTGCTCGGCAGTGAGTGTGAGACTGTGACGCCGGGCGGCGCGGTCGCGGTGATGTCGGCGCCGAGCGTGAGCTGGGCGTCGACGCTCGCCTGCTGATCGTAGGTGGCGGTGAAGATCGCGAGGTTGACCCCGAAGGCGAGCAGGAGCCCGATCACGAGCAGGCTGCGGTTCATCGCGGCGCCGCGACGGCTCGCGCTCGCCAGCAGGAACTCCCGCGGGCTGCCGGCGCGCTTTCCTGCCAAACGTCCCGAAAGCCAGGCAAGCGCACGGCCCCGCAGCCTCAGCACCAGCAACGTGGCTCCGATCCAGAGCAGCGCCGGGGCGAAGAACATGTACACCGACAGCGACAGCGTCGGGTTCGAATCCGGGTTGACGACTGCGGAGAAGCCGGTGCTCGCGGTGAGCCAGTAGATCAATCCGCTCAGCGCGAGAGCCAGGACGTCGAGATAAAGGCGTTGCCACAGGGGCAGGGTCTCCCTGACCACCCCACGACGGCCTTCGCTGACGCTCCCGCGCCAGGCGACGCGGGTAGCCGCCAGCCGTGCGGCGAGGCCACCGAGGAAGGCCAGAGCGATGCAGGCGAGCGCCGTGAGCAGCACCTTGGCGACGGTCAGGCCGACGCCGCCGTTGACCACCAGCGAGACGGCCGCGAGCGCGCCGCCTGTGCCCAGCAGCCCCGCCGGGATCCCGATCGCGGCGCTCTCCAGCAGCGCGATCGCCACAAGCATCCGCGATGGCGCTCCACGGGCCCTCAGCAGCGCCAGGTCCCGGCGGTCGCGCTCGACGGTGCCGAGTGCGGCCAGGTAGGCGAGTCCCAGCGCGACGATCGCGCCGGGCAGAGCGAGCATGATGTAAAGGGTCTCCGCGTAGAGGGCATCGCCGGCGGCTGTGTTGAGCTTTTCGGAGAGGTTGTCGACGAACTGGACCCGGCCGGGCAGGCTGCGTTCGACGCGGTGAGCGATCTGGCCGGCCACCGCGAAGGCGTGTGAAGGGGAGCCGGACAGCGAACGCGGGTCGAGCTGCGCCTGCACCTGCCACTGAACGGCCTGCTGCGCGCCGGGCACGGCGGCGGCGCCTGGCGGCTGCACGGTGGTCGCGGTGCCGGAAGCGGTCGAGGGCAGCTCACGGGCGATCGTCGCGGCAAGCGTTTCGGTGGTCATGATCGCGGCGTTCGCCGGCGGCTGGGCCGGGGCTGGCCCGAGCAGCGGGTTGAGCGGCTGGAACACCACGTCCGGAGCGGTGATCAGCGCCACGCCGGAGATCGGCAGTGAGACGGCCTTGGCGCCTGCCCGCGGCGTGATCGAGATCCGTTCGCCGATGTGAGCCTGCAGCGTGGCCGCCATCTGCTGGTCGAGCACGACCGAGCCGCCGCGGATCTCGCCCTGCAGCAGGCGGTAGGTGTGGATCGAGTGTTCGTAGCCCGGGGCAACGGCGAGGACCGAACCGCTCCCGGAGCTGGTGGTCGCGCCGGCGGCGGCGTGCGTCGCCGCGGCGAACGGCGCCGTGGCCGCCGCACTCGCCTGCTCGACGCCCTTCTGGCGGCCCACCGCGGCGGCCGCCGACCGAGCTTCGGAGTAGCCGCCGACGGGTCCCTGCCAGTCCAGCGGGACGCTGCGGACGGCCGACCCGGTCATCGTGCGAAGGGAGTGCCCGACGAACAGCAGCATCGAGCCGAGCAGCGCCACGGCCGCGGCCAGAACGAGGGTTCTCGTGACCGTGCGCAGCGGGCTGCGCAGAAGCCCGGCGAGCACAATGCGCGCAGCGGCGTTCACACGAATCGCTCCTCGGCGACGACCCTTCCGTCAAGCAGCTCCAGCCCGCGGTCATACCGGCTGGCCACGCCCGGGTCGTGGGTGGCCGTAACCTGGGCGAACCCGAAACGCTCGTGCAGGGCGTCGATCAGGTCGAGGACGCGCTCGCCCGTATCCGAATCGAGATGCCCGGTCGGCTCGTCGCAGAGCAGCAGCCTCGGTTGCTGGGCAAGGGCCCGCGCGATCGCGACGCGCTGAGCCTCGCCTGCCGAGAGCTCGGAGGGCAGCGCGTCGAGCTTCGCGCTGAGGCCGACCAGGGCGAGCAGTTCCTCGGGGCCGAAGGGCGAGGGGTCGCCGTTCGCCGAAGCGGTGACGGCGATCGTGAAGGCCACGTTCTCGTAGGCGGTGAAGGTCGCCAGCAGGCTGGCGCTCTGGAACACGAAGGCAATGCCCGCAGCTCTCGCGCTGCCCCGGGCGGCGGCGTCGAGCGTCGAGAGCGAGCTTCCCCGCCACATGACAGTGCCCCGCTCGGGCACGATCAGCCCGCCGAGGACGTGGAGGAGTGTGCTCTTGCCCGAACCGGACGGGCCGTGCAGCGCTACGCGCTCGCCCGGCGCGACGGCGAGGTCGACTCCGGCAAGGGCCGTGACCTGCGCCGCACCATCGCCGTGTATGACCGAAACTTGCCGGCACGCGATCAGCTCAGCGTTGGCGAGGATGCTCATCAGAGGACCGCCCCGTCGCGCATCTCGATCACGCGGTCCGCGGCGGCTGCGACCTGGCTCGAGTGCGTCACGAGCACCACGGCGCAACCTCGCGTCGCCCGCAGGCGGCTGAGCGCGTCGAGCACCAGCCGCTCGTTGCCGCCGTCGAGCTCGCCCGTGGGCTCGTCGGCGAGCACCAGCTGTGCCTCCCGGGCGAAGGCCGCGGCGACCGCGACACGCTGCTGCTCCCCGCCGGACAGCGCGCCGGCCCTGTTTGCGCTCCTGAGCTTCAGGCCGAACTCATCGAGGGCCGCGTCGGCCTGGGTCTGCGGATCGGCCGCACCGGCGAGGCGCAGGGCCAGCGCGACGTTCTCTCGGGCCGAGAGCAGCGGCCAGAGGTTGTCGCTCTGGAAGATCAGCGCGAGATCGTTGGCCCGAAAGCGGGACAGCTCTCCCTCGTCGAGGCGTTGCAGCGATTTGCCGGCAACGCGAACCTCGCCGGCTGAGGGCTGGTCCAGCGCGGCGGCGAGGGCCAGCATCGTGCTCTTGCCGCAACCCGACGGGCCGAGGACGGCGACGAACTCCCGCTGCTCGACAGCCAGCTCCAGGCCCCGCAGGGCGACGGTCTCGACGGGACCCGACCGGTAGATCTTGAAGACGTCATGGAGCTGCAGGGCGGGCCAGTCGATCGCAGCGTCCTGTGCCTCTGGCTCGCGCCACAGGCTCTCCGGGAACCCGGCCGTGCTCATGCCCAGCGGAAGCTTTCGATCATCATCCGGTAGGCGTCGACGTTGTCGACGCCGCGCTGGGTACCGAGGTCGACGGTGGCGTTGCGAGCTCCGTTGCGCAGCACGTAGCGGTCGACGATCAACGTGACGCTGCGACCGGTCACCGGATCGGGGGCGCTGTGGGTGGTGTAGGTGGCCTTGATCGCCTGGGCGCTGCCGACTCGCACCTGTGCCGGGGGAGTGAACGTGAGTGAGGGCGTGCTCGCTTTCAGCTTGCCGAGCGCTGCGGTCACCGACGCGAGAGTCGCTGCGGGGCCCGGGGCGACGAGGACGTGGACGATGTTGTTCTTGTCCTGGAAGGTGACGTCGGCGCCGGAGCCGCTCTGTGTCCAGCCCTCCGGATACTTCATCGAGTAGCGGGCGGCGGAGTTCGTGAAGGTCAGGAAGACCTGGGTGTCGGGAATATCGCCGGTGGCGGCGGAGCGCGCCTCGGCCGACAGAGCCGAGGGTGTCGATTCGGTCGCTGCTCCACCGACCGCCGGCGGGCGGGCGCCGGAGGAGCTCGAGGAGCTGCCGCACCCGGCTGCCGCGAGTGCGGCCGCGGCGAGGGCAGCAACGACGGTGATGCGGCATGAGGGCATGGACCCACGGTCACGACTCGACCTGACGATCTCCTGAATGGCTCGCGGTGTGCGGCTTCGGGGCAGGCGATACTGGTTGCCGTGCCCGATTCACTGCTGATAGTCGAGGACGACCTGCCACTCCGGGAAACGCTGCTGCGGAACCTGCGAGCCGCCGGCTTCACCGTCACTGCCGTCGCCAGTGGCCGCGAGCTGCTGGACCGCGCCGCGGAGAACACTCCGTCCGCGCTGGTGATCGATATCGGGTTGCCCGACGCGGACGGCCGCGACGTGTGCCAGGCGCTGAGGGCGCAGGGAGTGCGATCGCCGGTGCTGTTCCTGAGCGCGCGCGACGCGCTGACGGATCGCCTCAGCGGGTTCGGAGCGGGCGGCGACGACTACGTGACGAAGCCTTTCGACGTCGACGAGGTGGTCGCCCGCCTGCACGCGTTGATCAAACGCGCGAACGAGCAGCCGGCCGAGGCCGTAGTGGACGGCCTCTCGCTCGACCCGAGCCAGCACAGCGTGTCTGTGGGGGAGCGCTCCGAGACGTTGACCCCGACCGAGTTCCGCGTGCTCGCAGCATTGGCGGCACGGCCGGGCCGGACCGTGAACCGCCGCCAGCTGATCGAGGCCGCCTGGCCGCACGGGGCGATCGTCCACGACAACACCCTCGATGTTTACATCGCGCGACTGCGGCGCAAGCTTGCGAACCTCGGGGCGCAGCCCGAGATCACGACCCAGCACGGCGTCGGCTATCGCCTCAGCGGATGAGCCGCGCCCCGCTGATGCATGGACTCCGCGGCCGGCTGCTGGGCACGGTGGCGGTCGCTTTCGCGCTGTTCCTCGCGGCGGTCACGATCGCGTTCAACCTCGTGCTCGACGCGCGGCTGAACAGCGATGCGACCAGCGTTGCGCAGGCCAGAGCGGCGGCAATACGGTCGAGCATCTCCGTCCGTGCGGGCCGCCTACGGCTGCCCGACTCGCCGGACGAACACAGCCCAGACGCGCAGCTGTGGGTGTTCGAAGGATCCACTCCGCTCGAGGAGCCGCGAGGCGCCACACCCGCCGAGCGGACCACCGCGCTGGCGCTGGTCGGGCCGGCGCCGGCGCAGCGCGATGTCGCGGTCAGCCGCGAGCGCCTTCGCGCGCTGCCCTTGATCCAGTCGGGCAGGCGGCTCGGCACGGTCGTCTCCGCAGTGTCGCTGAGGCCGTACGACGAAACTCGGAAGATCGCGCTGTTCGGGTCGCTGGCGCTCGCCGTGGCGCTGTTCCTGGCCGCCGGCGTAGCCGCCGCCTGGCTGATCGCGAACGCGCTCAAGCCCGTGGCCCGGATGACCCGGCAGGCGGCGGAGTGGAGCGAGCACGATCTCGACCGGCGCTTCGCGCTGGGGCGGCCACGGGATGAGCTCACGCGTCTCGCGGCGACGCTGGACGGCCTGCTCGACCGGCTTGCGGCGAGCTTGCGGCGCGAGCAGCGGCTCTCGGCGGAGCTCTCCCACGAGCTGCGCACTCCCCTGGCTGCGATCGCAGCCGACGCCCAGTACGCGCTCCGCCGCGGCGAGCTGACGGGTGAGGCGCGGGAAAGCGCCGAGAGCATCCTCGACGCGACGCGACGCATGGCACGAACGATCGACACGCTGATGGCCGCCGCACGGGCCGAACTCGACCCCGGCCGTGCCTGCAGCGACGCGACGGCGGCGGTCAGGGCGAGCATCGCGGCAGCCGGCAGCGTCGACCCGGCCGCGGTACCGATCGCGATCACGGCGAGCGCCGCCGGAGCGCTGGTGGCAGCAGAGCCGGCGCTGGTAGAGAGGATCCTGGCGCCGGTGATCGAGAACGCCCAGCGCCACGCGGCATCGAGCGTGGAGGTGGCAATCGAACGCAACGAGGACAAGGTCGTGTTCTCCGTCGCAGACGACGGCGCGGGGCTCGGGGAGGAAGACGCCGAGCGGGTCTTCGAGCCGGGGCGAAGGAGCGCCGGAGTGGATGGAGCGGCGCTCTCCGGCAGCGCGGGACTCGGCCTCTCGCTTGCGCGGCGGCTCGCCCGATCGGCGGGCGGGGACGTGTCGGCCGATCCGGCCGCGGGTCGCGGCCTGTTCACGATCACGCTGCCGGCGGCCCAAGGATCCGGCGGTCAGATGTAGGCGTCGCACGTAGTCCGAACGGCGCGACGCTCCCGCGAGGGAGCGACGCCCGGGAACGGGGGCGCCCACCGGCTACCTTGAAGATATGGGCAAGACGTGGGTTCTGGAGACCGAGACGAAGGGCACCGGGGCGCGCGTGGTCCCCTATGAAGAGACCGTCGGGGGGCGCCGCGCAGAGCGTGAGCTCGAGCTCGTGGAGCTCGGCGGCCCGCCGCGGACGCCGGCCGCGCCCGCGCCCCTCGCCCCGACCAGTTTCAAGGTCATCGACGTGCTGAGCTCGACCGTGCTCGCCGAGGACGTCGGGGTTCGCGAGACGATCGAAGCGCTCGAAGGCGCTCGCAGCATGCTCGACGTGCTCGTGTTCAGATGGGCGCCCGACAGCGGTCGCTGGCGACTCCTCACGCTGGAAGAGCGCCGCGCACTCTGGGACTTCCGGGGGCGGCTGGGCTAGACGCAGGAACTCGTCGCCGAGTCAGACACTCGGCGCCGCATCGAGGGCTTCTTCCAGGGCCTTCTGCTCGGGCTCCGAAAGCGTGCGCCTGGTGATCGATCGGGCGCCGTCGGAGACGGAGGCCAGCATGCCGTCGATCTCCGGCGCGGAGCCGATCGCGACGATCGCCGAAGTGGCGGGCGGCACGACCGCGCGCAACTCATCGGCGAGTGCTTCGGGCTCGGGCT
>DASWFM010000141.1:0-6466 GCA_036394235.1 Solirubrobacteraceae bacterium
GCGGCGACGTCCGCGGCCGACCGTTTCGCGCCGCAGCCGGTCGCGGCGAAGCCGGCCGAATCCTGCTGCCACAGGGGCGCTGAGAACAGAACGCTGCAGCCGCCGCCGGTGGCACCTTCCACGAACGCCGGTCTACTCGACGGCGTCCCGTCATCGTTCCAGACCGTCTCGGAGGACCGCTTTTCTGCAACGGTGAGTTTCAGGCTCGTCCCCCCGACGGCGATGACTCCCGGCATCGAGGAGGGAGCGTTCGGTCGCGCAGGCGCCGGTGGCGCGAACCCTTCGTAATAGCGGACCCAGCTGTCCCACCCCTGATCGCCGGTCGCGGCCGCGATCACCACTCCCGGGTGGCCGTAGTGGGCCAGGTCTTCGCTGGAGGCCGTGAACTCGTAGCCGCCATAGGAGTTCGAGACCTCGGTCGCGCCGAGTTCCACCGCCTTCTCAACCGCGACCCCGAGGTTCCTGAATTCCGTGTTCTTCGCCTCGACCAGCAGGATCCTGCAGTTCGGACACGTAGCGTGGACGGCCTCGACGTCGAGCGCGATCTCCACCGACCAACCCGATGTGTCGGCCGCCGGCAGGGACGTCGTTTCGCCCGTCTGACCCACCTTCCTGAAGCATTTGTTCACTTCGGTGCAGGCGGCGAGCCCGTATTCGGTGTCGAATTTTTTCAGGTCGGCTTCGATGCTCGGGTCATCGAAGGCGTCGACGATCGCGACCGTCTGCCCGGAACCGCCGCTGCTCGGGTCATAGCCGTAGGCGCTCGCGAGCTGCGCGGGGGTCAGCCCGCCCGCGGGCCCGGAGGAGGCTGCGCCCGCCCTCAACTTGAAAGGATGGACGCCAGGCGAGCCGGCTTCGGAGGCCGGGACGGTGTGGCGCACCAGCGCGAAGCACGTCGCCTGCCCAGCAGGTGGCGGCGGGCAGGCTCGCTGGATTCGGGCGTAGCCGGTTTCCGGTGCCGGCATGGCCGGCCCGGCCTGCGCCGTTGCGGCGGAGGCGAGCAGGACAGCAAGCGCCGTGATCACGAGCCCGCCGAAGCTGCTGCGCGCTCGCACGCATGAGTCTCCTGAATTGATCTCCACGTCCCCCTCCAGAGCCCCTCTCGGCCCGTATCTCCCGGCGCGACGAGCGGGACCGTACCAGATGCACGAATCCTGCGGCAACATCCGACCGCCCCCGTGCAGCGCGGACTCGCGGACGGTGGTGATTGCTCTCGAGCGCTACTGCGGATCGACGTCGACGCTGAACGTGACCCCGCTGTGGCGGCGCCCGGCGGCGACGGCCGTGACGGCCTCTCCGGTCGCCGCCACCGCCTCCCGCCGGTGTCTGGTCTTCACCACCAGCACCTGGCGCTCGCGACCCCGCAGGCGGAACAGCGCAGCCGGACCGAGCAACCTGGTGGCGGCCTCTTCCGGACCCGCATCGAGGCCCGGGGGCGGCCCTGCCGCGGCCCGCGGGAGCGCAACCGTCAGCCGCTCGCGCAGCTCCTCGGCGGCACGCCTCGCGGCGCTCGCCTGCTCCGCCCCGAGCACGATCCTGATGAGATGCCCGAACGGGGGGTAGCCGAGCGCCCGGCGCCGCTGCAGCTCCTCGGCGAGAAAGCCGGTGCTGTCATGCCGCGCGGCGTAGCGGATCGGACGCGCCTCGGGGGCGATCGTCTGCACGAGCACCCTGCCGTCGCCTCCCCGGCCGGCTCGTCCCGCGAGCTGCGCGATCAGCGCGAATGTCCGCTCCTCGGCGCGAAAGTCCGGAAATCGCAGGGTGGCGTCGGCGTCGAGCACAACGCCGAGTGACACGTCTGGGAAGTCATGGCCCTTGGCGACCATCTGGGTACCGATCAAAGCGCCGCTGCGGGCGGCCTGGAACTCGGCGAGCAGCGCTCCGGGCTGGGCGCTTGCGCCGCGGCCGAGCACGTCGGCGTCGAGCCGGAAGACCGGGAACTCGCCGTCATCGAGGACCCCCGCGAGGTCGTGGGCCAGCCGCTCGGTCCCGGCGCCGTGGCGCGCAACGGACGCCGAGTCGCAGTCCGGGCAGCTCGACGGGGTGCTCTCGCGATGGCCGCAGTGATGGCAGGCGAGGTATCCGCCGGCGCGGTGGAGGACCAGCGCGACATCGCATTCCGGGCAGCTCCAGACGCGTCCGCAGGACCGGCAGGACAGGAAGTTCGACCAGCCACGACGGTTGAGCAGCACGATCGCCTTGCCACCGTCGTCGCGCACCTTCGCGAGCGCGGCGGCGGTCGCGGGATGAAGCCCGCTGCGACTCCCGCGCATGTCGAGCACCGAAACGGGCGGCAGCGGACGGCCGTCGACGCGCCTGGGCAGCTCGAGCCTCGGCATGCGCTGCGAGCTCTCCGGCCGGGGCGTGGCGCTTCCGGCGAGCAGCAGAGCGCCGCTCCTGCTCGCGCGCTCTGCGGCGACTTCCCGCGCGTCATAGCGGGGATCCCCCTCGTGCTTGTAGGAGGAGTCGTGCTCCTCATCGAGGACGATCAGGCCGAGGCCCGAGATCGGCGCGAAGACGGCCGATCGAGGCCCCACGCATACGCGCGCCTCGCCCTCGCGCAGCCGCCGCCACTGCTCGTAGCGCTGCCCCGCTGTGAGCCGCGAGTGCAGCACCGCGACGGTCTCGCCGAAGCGCTCGATGAAGCGGGAGACGATTTGCGGCGTCAGCGCGATCTCGGGGACCAGCACGATCGCCCCGCGACCCCGCTCGAGCGCCGCCGCGGCGGCGCGCAGATAGATCTCGGTCTTGCCCGAGCCCGTCACGCCGTGCAGAAGCACCTGACGCGCGTCGTCGCCGGCCAGGGCCTCGAGCAGCGGTGCGAGCACCGCCTGCTGGTCGTCGCTGAGCGCCGGCGGCCTTGGGCTCGGCACGCCCACAGACGTGTGCCGCGGCGCCGCCACCGCCCGGCGACGCCGTCCGCTGAGGCGGCGGGCGGCCCCGGGGGGCAGCACCAGCCCGAGCGCGCGCGCGAACGTCGAGCAGTACTCGGCCGCGATCCACTCGGCCAGGCGAATCAGCTCAGCGGGGACGCCAAGCTCGAGCGCACGGACGGGTTCCAGCAACCTCTCGGGCGGCACCTCGCTGTCCTCGCCCAGCCCGATGACGACGCCGAGCATCTGACGCCGCCCGAACGGCACGACCAGCATCGACCCGATCTCGACCTCGTCCCTCAGCTCCTCGCCGAGGCGGTAGTCGAAGGGCCCGCGCAATGCGCGGGCGGTGGTGATCGGCTCCACCTGGGCGATCGTGGGGGCGGCGCGGGTGGAGCGGCCGGGGTGGATCGGGGCGGAGACTCCCACCGCCCCGACCCTAGAGGGCGATGCGGTCAGAGCCCGGCGGCTGCTCGCAGCAGCTCGGCCTTGTCGGTGCGCTCCCACGTGAAGTCGTGGTCCTCGCGTCCGAAGTGCCCGTAGGCAGCGGTCTTCTGGTAGATCGGGCGGTGCAGGTTGAGCTCCTCCCGGAACGCGCCCGGGCGCAGGTCGAAGACGTCGCCCACCGCCTTCGCGATCTGGCCGCGGCCGATCTTCTCGGTGCCGAACGTCTCGACCATCACCGACACCGGGTGGGCGACGCCGATCGCGTAGGCGACCTGGACCTCCGCGCGGTCGGCGAGGTCCGCCGCGACGATGTTCTTGGCCACCCAACGCGCCGCGTAGGCGGCCGAGCGGTCGACCTTCGAGGGGTCCTTGCCGGAGAACGCCCCGCCGCCGTGGCGGGCCATGCCCCCGTAGGTGTCGACGATGATCTTGCGCCCGGTCAGCCCGGCATCGCCGACGGGGCCACCGATGACGAACCGCCCCGTGGGGTTGACCAGGAAGTTCTTGCGCAGCTTGTTGGCGTCGTAGAGGTCCTTCGGCAGGATCGGCTCGACGACGTGCTCCCAGAGGTCGTCGGGGATCAGCGACTCGGCGCCCTCACCGTGCTGGGTCGAGATCAGCAGCTTCTCGATCTCCACGGGCCTGCCGTCGAGGTAGCGCACGCTCACCTGGGTCTTGCCGTCGGGGCGCAGGTAGCTGAGCGTGCCGGCCTTGCGCACCGCGGCGAGGCGTTCGGCGAGGCGGTGGGCGAGCGAGATCGGCAGCGGCATCAGCGCGTCCGTCTCCTTGCAGGCGTAGCCGAACATCATCCCCTGGTCGCCCGCACCCGCGATGTCGAGCTCGTCCTCGTCGCTGGCGTCCGTGCGGGCCTCGTACGCCCGGTCGACTCCCTGGGCGATGTCCGGGGACTGCTTGTCGATCGCGTTGAGGACCGCGCAGGAGTCGGCCGAGAAGCCGAGGTCGGCGTCGTTGTAGCCGATCTTGCGGACCGTCTCGCGCGCCACTTCCTGGATGTCGACGTAGGTCTCGGTGGAGATCTCCCCGGAGACGACGATCAGGCCCGTGTTGACCAGCGTCTCGCAGGCCACCCGCCCGTAGGGGTCGTCGCGCAACACGGCGTCGAGCACGCCATCGGAGATCTGGTCGGCGATCTTGTCGGGGTGTCCCTCCGTCACCGACTCGGAGGTGAACAGGAATTCGGTATCGGAAAACTCAGTCATAACGGGGTAGATTCGGCTCCAGGGGTCGTGGGGCGAGGGTGGGCGGGCTCCGATTCAGGCCGCGCCGGGCTTGGCGAAGGTCGCAGTCTATGCGGCGCGGGCGCGCCCGCGCTGGCCGCGCTCGACGAAGTCGATGATCAGCGGGATGCCCTCCAGCGAATACCGCGACCGCAGGCGGTTCTCGAGAAAGTAGGCGTAGTCGCGCGTGACTCGCCCCCGCGAGTTCACCTGGATCGCGAAACGCGGCGGCCGCTGGCCGATCTGGGCGATGTAGATCAGCTTCAACCGATGCCCGTCCGCGCCGCGGCGGGAGCCGACAGGGGGCTGACGGGCCTGGGTCGCCTCGGACAGGAAACGGTTCAGCTCGGGGGTCGGGATCCGGCCAGCCATGCGGTCGCCGAGCGCGATCGCTTCGTCGAGCAGCCGCTGTACGTGCCGTCCGCTCTTGGCGCTGACGGTCAGCACGCGCGGGCGCAGCCGCAGCTTTTCGGCGACCCTGGCGCGCTCGTGGTCGAGGTCCAGGCGAACGGGCTGCTCGCTCTCCTCCGCGCCGTCGCCTCCCTGCAGGTCCCACTTGTTGAGCACGATCGCGGTTGCACAGCCCGCCTTCATCGCCAGCTCGGCGATCCTCAGGTCCTGGGCGGTGACGCCGTCGCCGGCGTCGCAGACGACCAGCGCGACGTCGGCTCGCTCGGCGGCTCTCTGGGAGCGCAGCGCCGTGTAGTACTCGACCGAGTCGGAGACCTTCGACTGGCGGCGCATGCCGGCGGTGTCGACCAGCGTCATGCGGCGGTCGCCGACGAGCAGAGGCATGTCGATCGCGTCCCGCGTGGTGCCGGCCTCGACCGAGACGATCACGCGTTCCTCGCCGAGGAAGCGGTTCACGAGCGAAGACTTGCCGACGTTGGGCCGACCGATCACGGCCAGCCTGACGGTGTCGTCCTCCGGCACGTCCTCTCCCTCCGGGAGCAACTCGACGACACGGTCGAGCAGGTCGCCCGAGCCGAGTCCCTGGGTGGCGGACACGGCAACCGGCTCGCCGAGGCCCAAGCGGTGGAACTCGGCTGACAGCGGGAGGTCGGCGGCGCTGTCGATCTTGTTGGCCGCGACGATCGCGGGCACCGGTGAGCGGCGCAGCAGGTCGGCGAGCTCTTCGTCGCCGGGCCGCACGCCGGCGCGGGCGTCGGCCACCAGCACGGCCACCTCGGCTTCGGCGAGGCCGGCCCGTGCCTGCTCGCGGATCGACCCGGCGAGTGGATCCTCGTCCTCGAAGTCCATGCCCCCGGTGTCGATCAGCTTGAAGCGCCTCCCGTTCCACTCGCAATCGAGCTCCTTGCGGTCGCGGGTGACGCCGGCGCGCTCGTGCACCACCGCCTCGCGGCCGCCGGTGAGGCGGTTGATCAGCGAGGACTTGCCGACGTTGGGATAGCCGACTATGGCGACCTTGAACACCGGCTGAGTATGACCGCGATTGCTACGCGCGCCGGGCATCTGCGAAGAGCGCCGCGATCCGCGCCGCCACTTCGTTCGCGTCGAGCCCGGTGGTGTCGAGCGTGACGGCGCCCTCTGCGGCGCGTAGCGGGCTGGCCTCGCGGCTGCGATCGCGCTCGTCGCGGAGCGTCTGCTCCGCGAGCACGCTGCTCTCGTCCGCCCCGAGCTCGACCGCACGCCGGCGCGCCCGCTCGGCCGGGTCCGCGTCGAGGTACACCTTCAGCCCGGCATCCGGGGCCACGACGGTGCCGATGTCCCTACCCTCCGCCACCCAGTCGCCGCGGCTGAGCAGCGCGCGCTGCTTGGCGACGAGCGCCTCACGCACGGCCGGCTCGGCGGCGAGAACCGACGCCTGTGCGGAGACCTCGGGGGTGCGGATCGCGGTGCTCACGTCCTCCCCGTCGAGCAGCACCGCCCCGCCCTCCCCGCCCGGCT
>DASWFM010000142.1:0-3648 GCA_036394235.1 Solirubrobacteraceae bacterium
CGGGGCACAGACCAGCCAAGCCGCAGCTCGGGTTCGGCTGCGCGTATCTGGGCTAGGCCCGCCGGGAACATGCCGCTGATCAGCGTCCGCTCGATCAGCTCGTGCTCGCGGAGCGCGCTCAGCACCCTCATCTCGTAGCCGGGGAGCTTCACGTCGACGTCGAGGTCGATACCCGCGAAGGCCGGCCCTTCGAGGTGCTCCAGTGCCTGCTCGAGGGTCACGGGCGAGCGCCGGCCCGCGTCCTCGTGGTCATGTGCGAGGAGCAGGCGTCCGCCGCCCCCGGGCTGCTCGGAGAGCACGTCGAACTCGATCATGTCGACGCCGGCGGCCAGCGCCGCATCGAAGCTCGCGAGCGTGTTGCCGGCCACGATGCCGGCGGCGCCCTTGTGCCCGACCCGCCGTGGGCGCTTGACCGTCGGCTCGCTCATCGGCGCCACCTTCGCAGGTCGGCAGGCCGCCCGTCGCTCGCGACCCCGCCCCGGGTGGGCCGTTGGCGGGAGGGCGCCGCGCGCCACACCCGGGGCGACGCTCAGGGGTTTCCCGGCGAGCACTGGGCCGCGGCGATCGCCTCTATCGCGGCCCGGGGGCCGACATAGGGGGCGAGCACGATGAAGGCGAGATGGTCGACGAGCGACGGCATCCTCGACAAGCGCTTGTTGGAGACGAGACTCGAGATCACTCCCCACACCCCGCCCGTGACGAGCTCACGCACGATCTCCGGCGCGCGCTCCGGCGGTGGCGCGGTCTCCGTGAGCATCGCCGTGAGCTCCGCGACCGAGCTTGTCATGCGGCCGATCATCGCCGGGCCGACTTCGAACAGGTCGATGAAGGCGATCCGCAGCAGCGCCTCGTGGGCGATGAGGTGCGACATGAAGGCGCCCATCGCGCGGCACACGCCTTGCTCCCACGAGTCGGCCTCGTCCATCGCCGGGCGCACGCAGTCGAGCATTTCGGCGACGAATTCGTCGAGCACCGTCAGGAAGCACTCCTCCTTGTTCTCGAACTGGCGGTGGAAGGCCTCGGTCGAGACGCCCGCGAAGTGCGCGATCTGCGGATCGGTCAGCGCGGCGTAGCCTTCGTCGAGCGTGAGGTGGACGACCGAGCCGAGCAGCCGCGCGCGCCTGTCATTGCCGGTCAGGAAGGCGGCCGGCGTCGGCGGCATGTGTGCCGGGCCGCATAGCGTCAGCGTGCGCAGGCGCATGTCCTCGGGGATGCGATAGGCCTCGATCCAGTGGAGTACTTCATCCGTGTGCGACGCCAGCTCGCGATGGCGGCGCTCCAAGAGCTTGGTGAGGACGAGGTGGCGCACGCCCGCCACGACCACCCGCGGCGTCAGCTCCGAGTAGGCGGCCTCGGCCGGGGCCAGCTCGAACGCTGTCGCGACCACGCGCTCGAACACGAGACCCGCCAGGAGCATCCGTTCGCGGGCCGGCGGGCCGATGCCGAGCGAGTTCACGAGCACCAGGCGCGGTCCCTTCGGCGACCGTGCGACTCCGCCGAGCAGCGCGGCGCAGGAGGCGTGTAGGCGATTCGACCATCCCCGCTCGGAGACCCATGCCTGCAGCACGCGCTTGCGCTGCTGGGCGACGATCACCTCGTAGGTGCCGAGGAAGCAGCCTTCCTTGCTTTCGAACAGCTCGTAGAAGGCCCTGCGGGAGACGCCCGCGAGCGCGACCACGTGCGCGACGGTCGTGCGCTCGTAGCCTTTGCGCGCGACCGCCTCGACCATCGCCCCGCAGAGGCGCATACGCTGGTTGAGTTCGACCTCGCCCCGCCCCAGGCCGCTGGGACCGTGAGGAAGACGCTGGTACAGCGGAGACAGCTGGTCTTTGGTGCGGCCCATCCTCACGATTCCAAGCTACTGGCTTCCCGCATATCCGAACACCCCCTAGGTGCGCGATCAAACTACACACTCATTCGAATACTTCCACCCGTGTCTCCGTTGCAGCGCAACGTCTTACAGACAAAGCGCAACCAGCCCGCGAGGAGCCCCTGCAAGTGACAAAGATCCACGCCGCGAACTTCACGAGAGGGCGCTCAGGCGCTGAGCGTGAGGCGCCGCGGCCCGGATTGGAAGCCGAGCTCGATCAGCGCCCCAACGTACGTCGAGCCGATCGCCGGCTCGCCGTCGATTCGCTCCAGGGAGAGCTTGCCGACACGTCCGGAGCGGACCGCGTCGGCGAGTGCCCGGAGCGCCTCGTCCAGCAGGTCGGGCTGGCCGGCGGCGGGGGCTGCGGCGGCGTCGATCAACGTGACGAGCCCGCGCCCGCCCCGCTCGACGTAGAGCACCGGCTGCTCGCGGACGCTCACCACATAGGCACCGGCGACGCGCGCCGGGCGGCGCTCGAGCCCCTCGCGCTTCGGCCACGGCAGCGCCGCTCCGTAGGGCTGCGCGGGGTCGGCGGCGGCCAGCACGAGGGCCTGCGGGCGATCGCTTTCGAGCGCCGTGCTAGCGGGCCCGGCACGCAGGCGCTCGACGGCTCCCGGAAGCGCGAACTGGGCTCCGCCCATGCCCTCGATGAAGTAACCCCGCCGGCAGATCCCCAGCGTCTCGAGCTGCGCGAAGGTGTCGTAGAGCATCGCAAAGCCGCCCTTGATCCCCTCGGCGAGAACCTGCTCGCGGGTGACGATGCCGTAACGCTCGAGCAGCAGCTCGGCCAAGGCGCGGCGCCGTTCCGCGGCCTGCGCCGGATCGGGCTCGCCGCCGAACACCGAGCCGGTCAGCGACCACCGTCCCTGCACCTGGGACTGCGCGCCGCTGCTGCGACGCGAGGCAAAGCGCGAGCGGCGCGCGGCGCGCCTCGCGCCGGAGCTTTCGCCTCGCGCCAGCGCCAGGCGGGGGGCGCGCAGCGGCGCCCACGCGTCGTTTGTCGCCTCGCCCGCCCAGACGAGATCCCAGAGCGCCTCCCGCAGCGCCTCCGGCGGGCTGTCGAGCTCGGCGAGCAGATCGCTGAAGAAGGCCGGCGCGCCGGACAGGCGGGCGCGGATAAGCTCGTGCTCCTCCCCCTCCGGCGTCGCGGTGCTGCCGCGCGCCGCGGGCGGGCCGATCACGGCTGCATCCTCGCGGTAGTACAGGGCCACCCGCCCGGAGCGACCGATCGGTCCCGCTCCAACCCAGACGAGCTCGCCGCTCGCGCACAGGGCATCGAGCCACGTCTGGGAGTAGGCGCCTGTGCGGCGCGGCAGCACGTCGCGCTCCCATGTCTCGACGGGCAGCGCGAGACCCTGCAGCGGCACGAGCACCTCGCGTAGGCGATCGATGCCGGCGCCTGCGCGGGTGTGGCGGTCGACGCCCTGCCAGGACGGCAGGAAGCCGGCGAGCCGGCGCTGGTCGGCGGGCTCGATCTCCTTGCGAAGCGCCGCCAGCGAGGCGCGGCGCAGGCGGCGAAGCACCTCGACGTCGCACCAGTCACGCTCGGTCCCGCCGGGCCGCAGCTCGCCGCGAACGATCGCACCGTCGCGCTCGAGCTCGCGCAGCACGGCGCCGACATCGATGCCGTAACGCGCCCGCAGGTCCTGTGCCGAGAACGGGCCGTGCGTGGCTGCAAAGCGCGCGACCAGCTCGCGCAGTGCGTCGGGAACGTCGGCGAGGAAGGCTTCCGGCAGGCCGCCCGGCGGCGCGGCGCCAAGGGCGTCGCGGTACAGGCC
>DASWFM010000143.1:0-3056 GCA_036394235.1 Solirubrobacteraceae bacterium
GAGCCGCTCGAGCACCGGCGCCGCGCCCGAGGCGATCGTGCGCTCGAGCATCTCCGGCGCCATCGCGTCGATCACGCAGAGAACGAGCTTCGCCGGCCTGTCGCTCACGCGATCGCCTCAGCGGCCGAGGATGCGCAGGCCCGCATACTTCTCTCCGGATCGCGCGCGGCGGCGAAGCAGCAGCCAGATCAGCGCGGCGACCGCTACGTAGCCGAGCGGCGGCAGCAGGATCACGAGCGCCGCGACGATCAGCGAGGCGGAGTCCAGATACAGGGTCAGCGCGTCGCGTGCGGTCTTCTCCGCGAGCCTCGAGCGGGCGCCTGCGATCACCGGCCCGGCGAGGCGCTGCGCGAGCACGACGATCGCGACGCCCGCCACGACGCCCGGCCAGGCAATGTCGCCGTGCGCTTCGAGCACCCCGCCGAACGCGACCGCGCCGGCGCCGCCCGCCAGCCCGGCGAGCGCCGCCGCCAGCGGGTCGCTGCGCGACTCTCCGCTCGACGAGTCGAGGACGGGCGAGAGGCCCGTGAGGATCTGCGCGCCGTAGGACGCCGCGAACGCGACGGCTACGGCGACGAGCCACCAGGTCGACGCCAAGAAGTGCCAGTGGCCCGCCGGGAAGTTGATGCTCAGCACCTTCGCCGAGCCGAGAGCGCCGAGCAGGAGCAGCGGCAGGAACGGGCGCAGCCCGCATGCCGCCGCCAGTCCGGCGCCCAGCCCTATGTAGAAGAAGAGGCCGTTCATCTGTCGATCGCAGGATCTGCCGGTGCGCTACCGTGGCCTTTAGCGCGCGCGAGATCGGGCAGGACGATAGACGACCCACGGGGACGTGCTCAGCGACGTCTCAGCGGCAGGCGCGCGGCGGTGAACGGAGAACTCCAGGCTGATGGCGCGATCGAGCACACCACCAGGCGGCAGGAGCGGGAGCCGCGCGACCGCGCACGAGCTGGCGCGCTACGAGGCGCTGTTCGCGGCGCGGACGAGGGGCATGAAGAGCTCCGCGATGCGGGAGATGATGGCGTTGACGGAGCGCCCCGATGTGATCTCCCTGGCGGGAGGCCTGCCGGACACCTCGACCTTCCCGTCCGAGCGGTTCGCGGCGCTGATGGCCGACGTCTCGCGGGAATCGGCGCGGGCGCTGCAATACGGACCGACCGAAGGGATGGCCGCGACCGTCGACTGCATCGTCGACGTGATGGCCGCCGAGGGCACCGCGATCGACGCCTCGGAGGTGATCGTGACGACCGGCGGCCAGCAGGTGATCGACCTCGTCTGCAAGACGCTGATCGACCCGGGCGACGTGATCGTCGCCGAGGCCCCCACCTACCCGGGCGCGATTCCGACCTTCAGCGCCTACCAGGCGGCCGTCGAGCAGATCGAGATCGATGCGGACGGGATGCCGATCGACGCCCTCGAGCAGGCGCTCGACCGGCTGCACGCCGAAGGTCGCCGTCCGAAGTTCATCTACACCATCCCCAACTTCCAGAACCCGGGTGGCGTGACGATGTCGCTCGCGCGACGGCGGCGGCTCATCGAGGTCGCCCGTGAGCGAGAGCTGCTGGTCCTCGAGGACAACCCCTACGGGCTGCTGCGCTACGAGGGCGAGGCGCTCCCCACGCTGTACTCGCTGAACTCTCAGGCCGTCGGCCGCGAGGGTGCCTCGGACCTCGTGATCTACCTCGGCACCTTCTCGAAGATCTTCTCCCCGGGCGTGCGACTCGGCTGGGCGGTCGCACCGGCTCCCGTGCTGGAGAAGATGAATCTCGGCAAACAGGGCGCGGACCTGTGCTCGTCGTCGGTCACGCAGATGTTCGTCGCGGACTTCTTCCAGCAGCACTCGGGCTGGCTGGAGTACGTCGAGACGTTGCGCGACCTCTACCGGAGGCGCCGCGACGCGATGTTCGCCGCGCTCGAGGAGCACTTCGGCGGGCATGCCTCCTGGACGCGCCCGGAGGGCGGACTGTTCATCTGGGCGACGCTCGACGAGCGGATCGACACCACCGACCTGCTGGCGCTGGCGACCGAGCAGGGCGTGGCGTTCGTGCCGGGCCGTGCCGCCTACATGGACGGCCGCAGCGGCGCCTCCTCGATGCGCCTCAACTTCGCCGGCATCAAGGAGTCCGAGATCCGCGAGGGCATCGGGCGCATCGGCCGGGCGATCGGCACGCAGCTCGAGCTGTTCGGCTCGTTGAGCCGCAAGCCGTCCACGGCGAAGGGCGCGTCCGCTTCGCCGGCGGAGGACGTGACGCAGCTGGCGGACGTGGTCGCACTGCCGCGCCGCTCCGGGCCGCAGGGCGGGCGCCGCTCGCAGGACCGATGAGCGACGCGCGGCGCGTCGCCGTCCTCAAGGGCGGACGCTCGCTTGAGCGCGCGGTCTCGCTGCGCTCGGGCGCTCAGGTGCAGGCGGCACTGCAGCGGCTCGGCCACGAGGTTCACGGCATCGACGCGGGGCCGGGCCTGGTGGGAGAGCTGATCGATCTCGAGCCGGATGCGGTCTTCGTCGCGCTGCACGGCCGGGAGGGAGAGGACGGCACCGTCCAGTCGCTGTTGGAGGCCCTCGCGCTGCCATACACCGGCTCGCCGCCGTCTGCTTGCGCGCGCTGCACGGACAAGGTCCTCGCCAAGCATCTGATGGGAGAAGCGGGCATCCCGACGCCGGAGTTCCATGCGCTCCAGCAGAGCTCGATCAGGGACCTGGGAGCCGGCGCTGCACTCAGCGCGATCGAACGGCAGATCGGCTTCCCGATGGTCGTCAAGCCCGCCCGTGGCGGCTCCGCCTTCGGCGTCAAGTTCGCGAGCTCGAGCGACGAGCTGCCGGGGGCGATGGTCGGCGCCTTCTCCTATGACGGCACTGTCCTGCTCGAGCGCCACGTTCGAGGCCGCGATCTGGCGGTGTCGGTCCTCGACGCGCCTCGCGCGGGAGCGGCGCCCCAGGCGCTGCCCGTCGTCGAGGCCGTGCCGCGCGAAGAGGACTTCTACGACTACGAGTCGCGCTACCAGATCGGGATGACCACCTTCGTCTGTCCCGCGGAGCTGCCCCTCCAGACCACTGAGCG
>DASWFM010000144.1:0-19608 GCA_036394235.1 Solirubrobacteraceae bacterium
GAGAGCGGAGGCGTCTGCGTGATCACCGCCGATCACGGCAACGCGGACAACATGCTCGAGCCCGACGGCAGTGCGAACACGGCTCACTCCATGAACCCCGTGCCGCTGATCGTCACGAGCGCCGCCGCCGAGCTGCATGGCGAAGGCGGGATCCTCGCGGACGTCGCCCCGACGATCCTCGAGATGCTCGGCATCGCCAAGCCCGCAGCGATGACGGGCACCTCGCTGATCGCCGGCAGCTAGATTTCCGCCATGGCCGAAGAGCTTCACAGCGGACGCGCCGGGCGCGCCCGGCGCGCCTCGCGGCGGATCCTGGGCGGGTTCTTCATCGCTGCGGGCCTCAACCACTTCCTCAGCCCGCGCTTCTACGAAGCGATGGTGCCGCCCACGCTGCAAGACGAACGGAAGCGGATCGTGCAGGTCAGCGGCGTGGCGGAGCTCCTCGGTGGGCTGGGCGTGCTGATCCCGTCCACCCGGCGACTCTCGGGGCTCGGCCTGATCGCGCTGCTGGCCGCGGTGTTCCCGGCCAACCTCTACATGGCACGCGAGCCCGAGCGCTTCAAGAAGGTTCCGCGCTGGGCGCTTTACGCGCGCCTGCCGCTGCAGCCGCTGATGATGCTGTGGGCATGGAGGGCGACGAGGAGCTGACGGCTCGCGCCCTTTGGAGCGGGTGCGACGCTGCTATGTTCGGTCCAGGAGAGAGGTTTCAAGGGATTCGAGCCGCATGGCAACCGCGACCGCCGTTCAGATACCCACTGCAGACCAGGAGGCGCTCACCCTGGGGGAGCTTCGCGCCTGGCGAGGCCTGCTCCGCGCGCATTCCTGCATGGCCAAGCGCCTCGACTCGGAGCTCGACAGGGCGCATCACCTGCCGATGACCTCCTACGAGGTGCTGCACCACCTCGAGGAGGCAGCCGAAGGTCGCATGCGCATGTCCGACCTGGCCGACCAGGCCCAGCTCTCGCGCAGCGGCCTGACGCGCCTCGTCGATCGGCTCGAGCGGGACGGCCTACTGGAGCGCTGCTCCTGCACCCACGACGCCCGCGGCGCCTACGCCTGCCTCACCGATGTGGGCCGGGAGCGCCTGCTTGAAGCGCGCGTGACCCACCTCGGCGTGGTCCGCTCAGCGTTCTTCTCGCGCTTCTCCGAGGAGGAGCTCACGCTGCTCGCGGACATGTGGGAGCGGATCGCTCCCTGCGGCTGCTGAACAGCGGCTGCTGAAGGCCCGGCCTTCGCCGCCCTGCCTCCAAGGAGGCACGGATGTCTACTGACGACGGCGACGCACACGCGCGGCACGCGACGGGTTCTCGATCCGGGGCTTCCGCTCAGCCCTCGTCGGCGCGGCGAAGGCGCACATTGAGAGCTGCCCGCGCCTGCCGCCTGCGCCACCCGGACAGCTCCTCCAGAGCGTCTTCCAGAGCACGCCGGCTCTCGGGCGAACGGATCTGCGCAAGCGACCAAGCGGCAGCGTGGCGCACGAGGTAGCGGCGGTCGCCGAGGAAGCTCGACAGGACCGGGACCTGGTCTACGTGCGGAGAAGCACCGAGACGGAAAAGAAGCGATCTCCTGTCTCCAACGCTGAGTTCGGTCGCTCGTGTTTCGAGAGTACAGGCCGGGATCGTCTCGCTGCGCACCGCCATAAATTCCTTTTCGACCGGTTCTGGATGCGGCTAAAGCGTTCCGTCCGACGCGGATATTGCGGGTCGCTGTCTCCGGCATGCGGCGCTTGGCTGCTCCGGATTGCTGCTTCTCGCGCATAGCGCTCGCGCGGCGACCGCTAATGGAGACACCCGCTCCTCGTGCATTGCATTCGTCTAGTAGTCGAGGCTCCAGACGCCCGCTTTCTCGGACCAAGCAACAGCCCCCGCTTAGTGGGCGGCGACGAGGACGAACGGGCGCGAGCTTTGTTGACGAACTCCGTCAGCTGGTGGTTGGGGCTGCAGGGCATCGCACGCTCGCGCATACGCGGTCAACGGGTCTTGCAGATCGGTCTCAAAGACCTCGAGCCATGCCGGCGGCTCGGGGCTCCCGTCGATGATGCGAAATCGCGACGCGCGGTGGAAGAAACGGGTCGTAACGAGGGCGGCCGCCCGCTGCTCGCGTACCGCGTCACTCCCACCGTCGGAGAGGATGATGTGCACACCGGTGAGATCGCCGTGGTCGCCGTCAGTCTCCAGCGACCCAGTGAGCGCGTAGGAGGCGCGGAGCGCTGGCGCGACGAGGCGGCTCAGCGGATCGTCGAATAGGTATCTCGGATAGTCGGGCGAGTTCTCAATCGCTGGCCAGGCCGATGCCGGATCCGGACTCACGATGTCGTAGATCGCCGCGTAGCGTGGGTCGGCCGGTGTCCCAGCAGCGTTTGGGTTCTCGAAACGGAATGCGTTTGCGAGCAGACCGGGGCGGATGATCGCGTGCTCATAGTCGTCGTACCAAGCGCTGTAATCGTCCGCGCGACTGGGATCGGTCACGTTCGTGAGGACGAAGCGGACTCCTGTCCGCTCGCGAGGGTGCGTGCGGTTGCTGCCCAGGTGCGTCATCGGTCGCGCTGTTTGGAGTTCTCTAGTCGTGTTCATCGTCTGTCCTTTCACTGCTCGGCTTTGGCAGCAGGTCGGCGTGGCGGGGTGTGGCGGTGTCGAACAACTCGACGAAGAAGCCGTGCGGGGACTGCTGCAGGGTGAAGCGGCTTGGATTGTTCTCGGGGCCGGCCACGGTTGCCGCACACGGCCAGCCGTGCTCGTCGAGGTCGTGCGAGCTATCGGCGAGCCGGTCCGTCCAGAAGCCCAGGTGATGGAAGCTCACATCACCGTTGCCGGCGAGCGGGGTTCCCGGGACCGACTGGACAAGCTCGATCGCGGGGGGGCCACCTTCGCTATAGACCGAGTAGACGCTCGCCTCCACCACACCGTCCGGTCCGAGAAGCGGAACGATGGCGTCGACCGGTGCTCGCCACTCGATCCCCAGCGCGACTTGGAACTCCTCCATCGCCGCGTCCAGCTCAGACACGATGAAACCCACGTGAAAGAACGGGTTGTGGGTGGCCCGCGCCGACAATTGATCTCCATTCGGACACTGTGCCCACTTACATCCACGACGATACGGACACACCGTCCGCTTGTCAAGTAGAATGCAACTCATGGGCTCCGTGACGATCAGACCCAAGGCGCTACGAGCCGACGCGCAGCGCAACTACGACGCCCTACTCGCAGCCGGCAAGAGCGTCTTCGCTCGCCTGGGTGTCGACGCTCCCTTCGAGGATGTCGCCCAGAAGGCCGGCGTTGGGCGGGGCACGCTCTATCGCCACTTCCCAACCCGAGACCACCTCTTCGTCGCCATCCTGCAAGAACGCGTCGATTTCCTAGATGCGACAGCGAGGGAGCTTCTGGGCGCACCAGACGCTTGGCGAGCGCTGTCAGAGTGGCTTCGGCTATTCGATCAGAGCGCGACTGAATACGGAGGCATGAGCGCCCGCCTCGGTAGCAATCTCGCTGACGACGGATCGCCGGTTGCGACGCTGTGCGGCCCGATGAAGGCAAACTTCTCGCACCTCTTCGAGCGCGCCAAGAAAGAGACGCCCCTTCGGTCGGACGTCACTGCGATCCCGTTGCTCGCAATGATCAGCGGCCTACCGAAGGATCCGCAAAGCGGAAAGACGCTCGACCCATGCCTCGACATCGTCCTCAGCGGACTCCCCGCCTAGAGCTTCGGGCAAGGAGCCCAGCATGCCCGCTGGGCCGCGCACGTGTGAGACACTCCCGTGGGTGCGTGCGATCGTTCTGACCTCATTCACTGGCCTCGATGGCCTAGAGCTCTCCGAGGTGGCGGACCCGACTCCGACCGATGACGAACAGCTCGTGCGCGTCCGAGCGGCGTCTCTCGGACCTTGGGACCTTGCCGGCGCCAACGGCGCGTTCGCGGCGATCGGCGGCTCGAGCGACTTCCCGCAGATCCAGGGCTGGGACTTTGCCGGCGAGACCAGCGACGGCCGGCGGGTTCTAGGGTTCGTGCCGGCACCGTGGATGGGAGCCGGGGCGCTCGCCGAGCAAATAGCCGTGCCTTCAACCATCCTGGCGCCGCTGCCCGACTCCCTCGGTTTCCCGGAGGGGAGCGCGCTCCCAGTCTGCGCGATTACCGCCAGGCTGCTGGTGGATGCCGCTGGGGTTAGCGAAGGCGACCTCGTCCTCGTGACGGGCGCGGCCGGCATGGTCGGCGGGTTCGCGACGCAGCTCGCTGGTGGACGCGGCGCCCATGTCGTGGCCGCTGTTCGCGATTCCGACGCCGACGAGGCCCGCCGGCTGGGGGCGGAGACGGTTGTCAGGGCGGGCGACGAGCTCGAGGTCGAGGTTCGCGGGGAGTGGCAGGACGGGGTCGACGTGTGCCTGGACACGGTGGGACTCGGCACTGACGCCTTGGTGTGCGTCCGCGACGGCGGCGCGTTTGTAACTTCGCTGCCGGGAGCTGTGCCGGACGCTGCCCGGGGTATCGCTCCGCAGACCGTGCAGGTGCAACCGGACGCCGCCGCCACAGCCGAGTTGGCGCGTGAGGCCGCAGCGGGTGAGCTGACCGTGCGCGTCGCCGAGATCCTTCCGTTGGAGCGCTTCCACGACGCATACGCCCGGTTGGAGCGCGGAGGGCTGCACGGCAAGATCGTGCTCACCCCCTAGTAGACGCCGGCACCGCCCGGATCGCACGGCTAAAGCAGCGGACAGCCACGCGAGGCCTGAGACGAGTCCGAACCGCGGCGCCTGCCGCAGAGCAGTGTCAGAGGCTGTGGAGGAAGTCGGTCAGGCCTGCGAAGTACGTGGCCTGGTCGTCGTACATCGCCAAGTGGCTGCCCTCGGCGCAGCAGAGGTAGCGGCCTTTCGGAAGGCACCGTGCCATCGCCTGCATGTGGGCCGGGTCCATCGTGTCGTGGCGGGCGCCGATCACGAGCGTCGGGACATCGATCCCTCCGAGGTCGTCGAATCGAGACCACTCGGCGAGCTTCGCTTCCCGGCTGATGCCGAGCTCGCTGGGACCCTGCATCGAGACGTAGATCGCCTGGTTGATGTTCGCGAAGCCACGTTGTACGGGATCGGGCCAGTCCTCGAGCCCCATCCGCAGCACGTGCTCGACGTAGTGGTGCTCCATCAGCAGCTCCGTGAAGCGTGGGCTCTCGATATCTCCGGTCGCTTCGAGGGCCTCGATCTCCTTCAATGCGTCCTGGTCCATGGCCGGCTTGAGGACCTCGGCGGCGTAGGCGTTGTAGGCGGGGACGTCGGCCATCATGTTCGAGATCACGAACCCCTTCAGGCGGTCCGGGTACGCGAGCGCGTACTCGATCGCGAGGATCCCGCCCCACGAGTGGCCGTAGAGGACGAAGCTGCTCGCGTCGAGGCCGAGCGCTGCACGGACCTGCTCGACCTCCTCGACGAAGCGATCGAGCGCCCAGAGCGATGGCTCATCGGGCTGATCGCTGTACGCGGAGCCGAGCTGGTCGTAGTAGTAGTACTCGACTCCGGCCGCAGGAAGGTAACTGTCGAAGGCCTCCAGGTACTCGTGGCTCGCTCCGGGTCCACCGTGCAGGAGCAGCACACGAAGCTCAGGGTTGTTGCCGATGCGCTTTGTCCAGACCTTGAAGGTCCCCGCCGGCGTCCGGACCGGGATCATGCGGACGCCTCCGGCGAGCAGGTCCTCACGTCCGGTGTAGTCCAGATACGACCGCATAGGTGGATCATAAGGACGCTCTGTCGGGCGATCGTCTGCGGAGCCTTCAGCGACTTAATGAGGTGTCGGCGGACGCCGGCTGAGGAACTACAGCTAGCCCTCGGGCCGCTCCTCGGCAGCTCCCGTGCCCTCTCCGGCGCCGGCTTTTCGACCACGGCGGCCGCGCCGGTGCAGCACCACGAAGCTAACGATCGCGATCAGCAAGGCGATCAAGCCGTAGATGCCGAAGGCTTGGATCGCGTTGCTCGCGGAGTGGCCGAGGAAGTAGGCGATCAGCCCGATTGCGGACGCCCAGACGATCCCGCCCAGGGCGTTCCACAGCACGAACGAGCGCCAGGGCATCCGGGTCGCGCCGGCGAGCCAGGAGGCCCACACCCGCAGGCCGAGCAGGAAGCGGCCGAAGAACACCGCCTTCGGCCCATGGCGTTCGAAGAACGGCTCGCCGATCCGAAGCACGTCGTTGCGCTGGCGCTGGAAGCGTCCCGGCCGCTCGAGTATCCAGCGCCCGCCCTTGCGGCCGATCACGTAGCCGATGTTGTCGCCGACGATCGCGGCGGCGGCGGCGAGTGGGATCACCAGCTCGATGTGGAGTTTGCCCTGGCTGGCCAGGACCGCCGCCGTGATCAGGCCGGTCTCGCCCGGCACCGGCGCGCCGCTCGACTCGGCCATCACGATCAGGAACAGCAGGGGGTAACCCGCGGAGCTGACGAGGTGTTCGACGTTGAGCAGGGCGAGGGGCATCTGGGCGCCTAGCATGCCGCACCCGCACGGGAGCTCCGGCCGCCCGTTATTTGGTGTTTTCCGAGATCAGCTGTTTGAGCGCCGAGGATGCGTGCTGGATGTCGGAGTAGACGACGTTGCGGAGCACCACGCGCGTCGGCGAGGGCGCCGTCAGCACGACGATCGCGACGATCACGAGGGCGAGCGCGAGCAGCGCCAGCAGGATGCCGACGAGGCGCCCGCGGCCTCCGCTGCGGGCCGGCCGGGCGCGCGGAGGCGCTTTCGTCGCGTCGGCTCGCGTGCGCGGCGCCCCTTGGCGCGGTTTGCGCGGTGCGAGCGCCGCTGTCGCCGCCGTCGCCGGCGCGGCCCGGCGAGTCCCCCGGCTGCCTCGCCGCGAGCCGGCCAGCACGGTCGTGGCGTGCGTCGCGTGCTGGCCGCCGCTCGGTCGCTGCGGCGCGACGCCGCGAGCGCCGTCGTGCAGCGCCCGGCGCATCTCATTGGCCGTCTTGTAGCGGTCGCGCGGATCGAGCGCGAGGGCGATCGCGACCGCATCGGCCAGCTCCGGGCCGACGGCCGCAACGAGCGCGTCGAGCATCGGAGGCTCCTCCTGCTGCTGCTTGAGCGCGAGCTCGGTGAGCGAGGAGGCCTCGTAGGGGAGCCGCCCCGAGATCAGCTGGTAGGTGACGACGCCGAGCGCGTAGAGGTCGGCGCTGGGGCCGGCCTCCTCGCCGCGCGCCTGCTCCGGAGCCAGGTAGGCGGCCGTGCCGAGCACCGAGCCGACCTGGGTGATGCTCGACTGCTCCGTCGCCTTGGCGATGCCGAAATCGGCGAGCTTCACCACGCCTTCGCGCGAGCGCAGCAGGTTGCCCGGCTTCACGTCCCGGTGGACAACGCCGTGGCGGTGGGCGTAGTCCAGCCCCTCGCAGGCCTGTTCGATGACCGAGATCCCCTCCGGGACCTCGACCCATCCGTCGTCGCGCAGGATCTCTGCGCAGGATTGGCCCTCGATGTACTCCATCACGATGAAGTACTGGTCCGATCCCTGATCGCGGCCGGAGTCGAAGACCTGCACGATGTTGGGGTGGATCAGGCGCGCCGCGGCCTGGGCCTCGCGCTGGAAGCGCGACACGAAGGCGGGATCGTCGGCGAGGTGCTCGGCGAGCAGCTTGACCGCGACCTGGCGCTCGAGACGCAGGTCCATCGCGAGGTGCACCGTGGACATGCCACCGAAGCCCAGTCTGCCCTCGAGGCGGTAGCGCCCGGCGATCTCGGCGCTGCTCATTTCGCGCCTTCCGGTCCGGCGGCGCCGCCGTCGTGGGCCTTGCCCTTCTTGGCGGCGCCGTGACCGGGTGGTTCTTCGGGCGCCGCGCCGCCGGCACCTTCGCCCGGCGGCTTGCCCTGTCCTTCACCGGGTCCCGGCGTGCCGCCGCCCGCGCCCCCCTGGTCTTCTTCTTCGGGTTCCGCGGGCGTCGTCGGCGTGGTCGTGGTCGGAGTCGTGGTCGTGGGCGTCGTCTGGGTGGGCGTGGTCGTCGTGCTCGTGGTGTTCGGTGTCGTCGCGGTGTTCGTCTGCGCGCCCGGCTGTTCGCAGGTTTCTTTGGCGACCTTGTGCAGGTTTTCGATCCCCAGGCGGACTTTGTCGCGCAGGCCGGAGTCGATCGATGAGGGCAGCGCCGCGAAGTCCTGGTCGGTTTTCACCAGCTCCGCTTCGGTCTGCGTGCAGTTGCCGTGGCCCGCTTCGGCCGCCTGCTCGACCGCTTCGATGTCGCCCTGCAGCGGCCCGCCCTGCGCGGCGGGGATCAGCCCGCCCCCGGAGCTCCCGCAGGCGACGAGCGCCGCCGCGGCGGCGCCGAGCAACGCGGCGAGTGCGGCCCGTAGGAGGCTGCGCCTCATTGGCCGTACTCCAGGCGCTCGGCGAGCGAGTCGGGCAGGCGCGCCGCCCGGATCGCGGCGGCGGCCCCCGCGATGTCGTAGTGGGACCGGTAGAACGTCGCCTCCATGCCGTCGAGGTCAAGCAGCAGCCAGGCGGCGCGAGGGTCGCCGTCGCGGGGCTGCCCGACGCTGCCGGGATTCAGCAGCCACTCCCCGTCGCCGATGTCCAGGCGCGTACCGGCGCGCCGCGGCTCGCCGGTCGCGAGCTCGCCGTCGCGGCGCTCGAAGGACAGCGCCACGTGGCTGTGGCCGATCAGGCAGACGCGGTTGTGCTGCTCGTTCAGGCACAGCTCCGCGAGCAGCGCCGAGAGCACGTACTCCCACACCGGATCCCGGGGGCTCGCGTGGTAGAGCCCGATCGTGGACTCCTCGCCCTGCGGGCTCAGTTGCCCGAGGAAGGCGAGGTTGTCAGGCTGGATCACCTCGCGGGTCCACTGCGCGGCGACGCTCGCGCCGCGGGAGAACTCCTCCAGCGAGATCTCCCCGGTGACGGCCAGGTCGTGGTTCCCCGCCAGGCACACCGCGGCGTGCTCGCGGGCCAGCTCGACGCAGGCATCCGGCTCCGCGCCGTAGCCGACGAGGTCGCCGAGGCACCACAGCTCCGACGCATCGCTGGCGGCGACGGCGTCGAGCGTCGCCTCGAAGGCGTGGCGGTTGGCGTGGATGTCAGAGACGACTGCGACCTTCATCACTGCAGGGTAGGAACACCACTCCCGTCCGCGCGTTCCATCGCCGCGAGGGCGACGACGCCCACCGCCGCGGAGCACCGCGGCGTGGTGGGGCCGCCTCGCGGCAGCGCCGGGAACGCTCAGTCGGCCTCTGGGGCGGACTCGCCGCCGCCGTACTCGGGGAGGTTCTTGATCCCCTCGCGGGTCAGCCACTTGGAGTAGTTGTCCTCCATCGCGTCGATCAGCTCGCGCATGAACCGCGGCGAGATGTTCACGCGAGAGACCACCACGCCCGGCACCTCCTCGGCCTCGACCTCGTGGTCGACGCGCGCAAAGGTCACCGTGAACTCGTAGTCGGAGTGGCTGACGTTCGCGAAGTTCGCGTATACGCCCCCCATGATCTCGGGGGACAGATGGATGTTTATGTGGCGCTCCGGGCCTGAGTCTCGCTCGTTCACACGGCTAGTATCGCAAGGCCCGAGAACGGACCATGAGCAACCACCCCGCAGCAGACCCGAAACGAGGCCCCGGCGAGCCGCTGCAGGGATTGCGGGCGGCGATCCTGGAGAGCGCCGCGCGCGCAACCGGTGCGAGCGACCGGCACGGAGCCGAGGGCGCCGGCGGCGAGCCCTCGCAGCGTTCCTTCACCCTCGAGCGGCCGAAGCGGGCCGAGTTCGGCGACTACTCGACCAACGCCGCGCTGCTGCTCGCGCCCGAGGTCGGGGCGCCCCCGAGGGAGCTGGCCGAGCGCCTCGGTGGCTCGCTCGCGGAGCTTCTCGGCGAGAGCCTCGAGCGTTTCGAGGTCGCGGGACCCGGGTTCCTGAACCTGTTCCTCTCAGACGGCTGGTTCCGGCAGGCCCTGGCGGGGGCGCTGGCCGCCGGCGAGCGCTACGGCGCGGGCGGCGCGAGCCCCCCCGAACGGATCCTCGTCGAGTTCGTCTCGGCGAACCCGACCGGCCCGATGCACGTCGGCCACGCCCGCAACGCCGCCTACGGCGACTCGCTGTCGCGAATGCTCGCCTTCTACGGCCACGAGGTCTCGCGGGAGTTCTACGTCAACGATGCGGGCTCGCAGATCGCGAAGTTCGGCGAGTCGATCCGCTCGCTGGCGCGGGGCGAAGCCGTACCGGACGACGGCTACAAGGGCGATTACGTCGCGGAGCTCGTCGGGCGGCTGCCGGGCGCCGCCGAGATGGAGCCGGCGGAGCTGGGCCGCGCCGCGGTCGGCGTGATGATCGACCGGATGCGCGACTCGCTGGCGTGCTTCACGGTGGAGGAGTTCGACCACTGGCAATACGAGAGCGCGCTGCACGAAGGCGCGCCGGGCCTCGTGGAGCGCACGCTGGCGGTCCTCGACGCCCACGGCCACACCTACGAGAAGGACGGCGCGCTGTGGCTGAGAACGACGGACTTCGGCGACGACAAGGACCGCGTGCTCGTTCGCTCCAACGGCGAGCACACCTACTTCGCGTCCGATACCGCGTATCACCAGGACAAGCGCGAGCGGGGCTTCCAGCGCCAGATCGACGTGTGGGGAGCCGACCACCATGGCTACGTGGCCCGCACAAAGGCCGCCTATGCAGCCCTCGGCGGGGATCCGGATGAGCTCGAGCTGCTGATCATGCAGCTGGTCCACCTCGTCCGCTCCGGCGAGCGGTCGCAGATGTCGAAGCGGGCCGGCGAGTTCGTCTCGCTCGACGAACTGCAAGCCGAGATCGGCGTCGATGCGGCGCGCTGGTACCTGCTGGCCCGCTCGCACGACACGACCCTCGACATCGACCTGGACCTGGCGCGAGAGCAGTCCAATGAGAACCCCGTCTACTACGTGCAGTACGCACATGCACGGATCGCCTCGATGCTCGATCGCGCGGGTGCGGCGCGCGTCGAGGAGGCCCTCGCGGCCGTGGCGGACGGGGCCTTCCCGCGGGAGCCGATGCACGAGTCCGAGCGGGTGCTTGTGCTGCTGCTGGTCGGATTCCCGGGAGTGCTCGCCGAGGCCGTCGAGCGGCGCGCGCCCCATCGCATCGCGGCCGCCACGCTCGAGCTCGCACAGGGCTTCACGGCCTTCTATCGCGACTGTCGCGTCGTGGGCTCCGAACCGGCGAGCGTCGAGTCCTTCCGGATCGCCCTCAGCGTTGCGGCGATGGCGACGATCGCACGCTGCCTGGACCTGCTCGGGGTCAGCGCGCCGCGGCGGATGTAGCGGGCGGCCGGCTCAGTCGAAGCGGGCGAGGTCGGAATCCAGGCGCTCGGCATCCTGCGAGCTCAACGCCGGCCCGGCCGGCCCCGCGCCGTCCCCGTGCGGGGCGCCGGCGCGGCGCCGCCAGCGCGGCAGCAGCACGATCAGCATCGCGGCAAGCGCCAGCACTGCGCCCAGTGGAACCAGGTAGGCGGCGGCACCGAAGCCGTGGTCGGCCGGGAGCCCGAGCACGGAGGCCCCGTACTGGCCGACGAGGGCCCGCTTGACCTGCGCTTCGTTCTCGCCGCGGTCGATCAGCGACTGGATGAAGACACGCTCGCGGTCGGCCTGGTCGGACTCCGCGACGTTCAGGGGGATCTTGCAGCTCACGCACATCACCTGCCGTTCGATCTGCGGAAGCGACGTGCGCGGCTCGGCGCCGGCGGCGCCCATCGCGAGGGCGGCCGGCGCCACGAGCGCCGCGACCGCTGCACACAAGGCAAGCGCCGCGCACCTCATGTGGTTTCCGCCAGACGGAGCGCTTTGTCGATGAACTGCTGCTCGATCTCGCCGCGGGCGATTGCGACGACGTGGCCGCGGCGATCGACGATGAAGCTCTCGGGCAGCTGGTCGGTGCCGTATGCGTGGGCGAAGTCGCCGTTGTCGTTGTCGCGTAGGTTCGGATAGCTCAGGTGGTAGCGCCGTACGAACGCTTCGGCGTCCGGCGATGCGTCGAGGTAGGTGACGCCCAGCACGGTTGCCCGGTCGTGCTCCAGCTTCGCCTCGTTTCGCTGCAGCAAGGGCGCCTCGGCCTCGCAGGGCAGGCACCAGGAGGCCCAGAAGTTGAGCAGCACGACCTTGCCGCGCTGGGCCGACAGCGAGCCGACCCCCCGGCCCCCCAGCACGGGCAGCGCGCGGCTCGCGTCCGGTGCGGCCGGGCGGCGGCCTTCGTGGACGCTCGTGTCCAGCGTGCGGCTCGCCGATTGCGACGAGACGCCATAGACGAGCAGGCCGATCAGGCTGGCCCCGGCGATGGAGATCAGGATCGGCAGCGGCCGCGCTTTCACGACTCTGAAGGGTAGAGCCGCGCCCGCGCCGGGGAGCCGACCGGCGCGGATCGTCGGTGCGGAGCGTCGAGCTCGCGAGGGCGGAGGTGGAGGCCGCTCAACGGCCGGCGGGCTGGTCGAGCTCGTCGTGATGAGCCTCCGTCCAGGCGCTCAGCATCGATGCGTAGATCTCGCGGTAGGTGGGGAGGAACTCGTTTCTGAGCGCGTCGGGGGTGAGCGGCCTGCCGTCCCACGCGAGGGGGCGGTCCCGTGCGTCCGCGTCGCCGCGGCGGACGCGCCTGTTGAGGTCCCAGTGATGCGCGGCTTTGTTGCGCAGCCCGTTCAGCTCCCGCAGCCGCTCGTATCGCGGCGCGTCGATCACGCCCAGCTCGACGGCGAGGTCGAGCACCTGCCGGCTCGTGAGGTCTTTCACATAGGCGATCGTCTGCTCGCGCCCGAGCGCCGAGCGTGGCCCGAGCGCGTCGAAGACCCGCGATCGGAGGAGTTCCTCGATCGCGAGATGCATGTCGAAGATGATCAGCCGGATGACGTTCTCGCGGAGCACCGCGGCCCGGGTGTGCTCCTCGTTGTTGCTGCCGGTGCCGAAGAAGTGATAGTCGAGCAGCTGCAGGGCGTCCTGGACCGCCTCCGGCTCCGACGGGGTGGGCGCGCTCATCGTGGCGCGCTATCCCCCGATGTACGACATCTCGACCCGTGCCTCGCGCGCGTCCCCCTCGCGCGCGTCTGCGGCCCCGGCGCCGGCGGCCGGGCGCGGCTCGCCCGCCGCCGAGCGCTCGGCCGAGTAGCGGTCCGAGCGCCCGCCCCAGATGCCCGCCATCGCGTCGGCGAGCTGCGCGTCGGTGGCGCCCGCGCGCAGCAGGGTGCGCAGGTCGTGACCCGAGCTCGCGAACAGGCAGGTGTAGAGCTGACCGTCGGCGGAAAGCCGCGCGCGGGTGCAGCCATGGCAGAAAGGTGCGGTGACGGAGTGGATGACGCCGATCTCGCCGGCGCCGTCGGCGTAGCGGTAGCGGGTCGCAACCTCTCCGGGGGTGCTCGGCGGAAGCGCTTCGAGCGGCCAGCGGGCCGAGATCCGGGCGAGGATCTCGCTCGCCGGGACGACCTGCTCGCGGCGCCAGCCGTTGGTCATGCCGACGTCCATGTACTCGATGAAGCGAAGGATCTGGGGCCGGTGGCGGAAGCGGCGGGCCATGCCGATCACCTCGCCGTCGTTGACGTCGCGGCGGACCACCATGTTGACCTTCACGGGGCCGAGGCCCGCGGCCGTTGCGGTCTCGATCCCCTCGAGGATCCTTGCGGGCGAGACGGGCGCGTCGGCGATGCGCCGCAGCGTGGCGGGGTCGAGCGCGTCGAGGCTGACCGTCACCCTGTCGAGTCCGGCGTCGGCGAGCGCCTGCGCCCGGCGGGCGAGCAGCAGGCCGTTCGTGGTCAGCGAGAGGTCCTCCACGCCGTCGATTTGCCGCAGCATCTCGACGAGCGTCTCGAGCTCCCGTCGCAGCAGCGGCTCGCCGCCCGTCAGGCGGACCTTGCGGGCGCCCTGGGCGGCGAGCACGCGGGCGACGCGCGTGATCTCCTCGAAGCTCAGCAGCTCGGCTCGCGGCAGGAAGCGGTAGGCCCCGCCGAAGGTCTCCCTCGGCATGCAGTAGCGGCAGCGCAGGTTGCAGCGGTCCGTGACGGAGATGCGCAGGTCGCGCAGGGGCCTTCCGAGCGTGTCGAGCACTACTCGAAAATACTCGCTCTCCGAGCTGTCACTCGATCGGCCGGCGCGGCGGGCCGAGCCGAGTGTGGCATCTTGTGGGCGCGGAAATGTCGCCGAGCAAGCTTGTCGAGTTGGACGACGCCCGGAAGGCGATCCTCTCCAGAACGCGCCCGCCGGCCGGCGAGTCGGTCGCGCTCGGCATCGGCGCGATCGGGCGGGTCCTGGCCGAGGACGTAACGGCGATGCATCCCGTGCCCGCATTCGACAACTCGGCGATGGACGGCTTCGCCGTTCGCGCGCCGGATCTCGAGGGTGCGGGGCCCTCCAGTCCGGTGACGTTGCGCCTGGTGGGAGAGTCGCGGGCCGGGCACCCGGCCTCGAGGGCTCTGGAGCGCGGTCAGGCGATTGCGATCTCGACGGGGGCGATGCTCCCCGAGGGAGCCGACGCGGTGCTCCGCGTCGAGGAAACGCAAGCGCCGGATCAGGCCACCGTCCAGGCGCTCGGCGCGCCGGCGCTGGGCAGCTCCGTGCGCCGTGCCGGGGAGGACGTGCTGCCGGGCCAGACGGTGCTGCGTGCCGGCACGACGATCGGTCCGGCGGAGCTCGGCGTGCTCGCCTCGCTGGGGCGTTCTCTGATCCGCTGCGCGAGCCGGCCTAAGGTTTCGGTGCTCGTCACCGGCGATGAGCTGCTCGCGCTGCAGGAGGCGCCGCGGGCCGGCGCCGTTCGGGACACCAGCTCCTATTCGCTTGCGGCGCTCGCGTACTGCGGGGGCGCTGAGGTGACGTGGACGGGCCGGGCGCCCGATGACGAGGCCGCGACGCGCGAGGCGGTGGAGCGGGCGCTCGACTCCGTCGACGTGGCGGTGGTCTGCGGCGGCGTGTCGGTCGGAGCACACGACCACGTGCGACCCACCCTCGCCTCGCTCGGCGTGGAGCAGCGCTTCTGGGGACTCGCGCTGAAGCCGGGCAGCCCGGCGTGGTTCGGGCTGCGGGGGGAGACGCTCGTGTTCGGCCTGCCCGGCAATCCGGTCTCGGCGATGGTGACGTTCATGCTGCTCGTCGGCCCCGCGCTGAGGGCGATGCTGGGACGCCCGCCGGAGGGCGATCATGGCGAGGCGATCATCGACAGCGACTACGACAAGCCAGCGGGGCGGGCCCACGCCGTCCGCTGCCGGCTGCAGCAACGGACCGACGGCCTGCACGCGATGCCGACGGGCCCTCAAGGCTCCCATGTGCTCAGCTCGATGTTGGGCGCGGACGCCTTGGCGATGATCGCGAGCGACTCGACCGGGGTCAAGGCGGGCGAGCGCGTGCCGATCGAGCACCTTCGTGAATGGACGAGGGCGTGAGCGGGTGCAGGGGAGTGAGCGAGTGATTGACGAGGGGGAGAGGGAGGAGGAGAAGAAGAAGAAGGAGGAGAAGGAGGAGAAGGACATGACGGTCACGGTGCGGCTGTTCGCGATGCTTCGCGAAAGCGCCGGAACGGGCTCGATGGAGCTGCGGCTCCCGCAGGGTTCGACGGTCGAGTACGCACTCGGAGTGCTCGCGCAGGACCTCCCGCTGGGTGAGCTGGTGAGGAGGCTGCCCTTGCGCGCGGCGGTCAACCGCGAGTATGCGGACGCCGAGACGGTGCTCTCCCCGGGGGACGAGCTCGCGCTGATCCCGCCGGTCAGCGGCGGGGCGGAGGAGGGCGAGGAGGGGATCCGGACACACGTGCTCGTGACCTCCGAGCCGCTGTCCAGCGAGCGGCTGCGGCGGATGGTCGATGATCCCGGGGCCGGAGCGGTGGTGATCTTCGAGGGCGTCACTAGGGAGGTGGCGGCGTTGGAGTACGAGGCTTATGCGGAGATGGCGCAGGCGCGGATCGAGGAGATCCTGCGGCGGTGTATGGCCCGTCACGGCCTAAAGGCGGCCGTCGCCGAGCACCGCACAGGACGAGTGGGGCTGGGCGAGGCGAGCGTGATCGTGGCGGTCTCCGCGGGGCACCGCGAGGAAGCATTCGCCGGTGCGCGCGAGGCGATCGACGAGATCAAGGCGCAGGCGCCGATCTGGAAGCGCGAGGACCGGGGCGAGGGCGAGGGCGGCTGGCTGGAGGGTTCGATGCCCCGCCTGAGCGATGAGGAGGACGTCCGCGACGAGGCCTCCGAGGCGGGGCTGAGGAGGCACGGCGGATGAGCGAGAGGCTCACGCACCTGGACGAGGAGGGCCGCGCTCGGATGGTGGACGTCGGGGCGAAGGCGGCAACGCGGCGCAGTGCGCGTGCGCGCGCGCGGCTGCGGATGACGGCGGCGGCCGCGGCAGCGGTGAGAGATGGCTCGGGACCGAAGGGAGAGGTGCTCACCGTCGCCCGGCTGGCCGGCATCCAGGCGGCCAAGCAGACCGCCGCCCTGATCCCCCTGGCGCACCCGCTGAGCTTGAGCTTCGTCGACGTGGAGGCGGGCGTCGATGCGGACGCGGGTGTGGTGACGATCGAGGCGGAAGCGCGGACGACGGCCGAGACGGGCGTGGAGATGGAGGCGATGACGGCAGCGTCGGTCGCTGCCTTGACGGTTTACGACATGGTCAAGGGGCTCGAGCGGGGAATCGAGATCGAGCAGGTCGTGCTGCTCGAGAAGCGGGGGGGACGCAGCGACTACAACCGGGAGGACGGCGGAGGAGCGAGCGGCGTGGAGCCCCTCGGAGGCGCCGGCGCGGGGCGGGCCGGGGCCGAGCGACGAAAGGCACCCCGCGAGGACGCGCCGATGGTCGAACGGGGGCGGCCAAACGGCGCGGCGGTGCTCACGATCAGCACCTCGAAGGCCGCCGGGCGGGGGACCGACGAGAGCGGTCCGCGCCTGAGGGCGCTGGCGGAGAAGCTGGGCCTCGAGGTGTTCAGCGAGGAGATCCTCAGCGACGACCGCCGCTCGATCGAGATCCGTCTGCGCCAACTCGCGGAGCAACGCCGCTGCGCGCTGATCCTCACCAGCGGCGGCACCGGGGTGGCACCGCTCGACGTCACGCCAGAGGCGACGCGAGCCGTGCTGGACCGCGAGATCGGTGGCCTCGAGGAGGCGATGCGCCTCGCCTCCAAGCCCCACACGCCGAACTGGATGCTCTCGCGTGGCGCCGTCGGAGTCCGCAACGGCAGCCTGATCGTCAACCTGCCCGGCAGCCCCCGGAGCATCGATCAGATCGGCGATGAGATCGGGGGCGCGTTGAAGCACGCGCTCGGTCTGATCGCAGGGGAGGACGGCGGGCACGGGGGCAGCTGAGCCTGCTTGCCGGCTTGGCCTCGTCGCTCGCCTGGTCGGTCCCCGGTTTGGGCCGCTAGATTTCAGGGTCGCGCGGCGATAGCTCAGTTGGTAGAGCGCAAGCTTCCCAAGCTTGAGGTCGCGGGTTCGAGACCCGTTCGCCGCTTGCTGCGCCAGAGCGAAATTTGGCTCTAGCGCTGCGGTTCTACGGTTGTTCCACGAAATTCCCGGGCGGGCATCCACGGGAGTGGACGCCTTTTCGCGGACAACCTGATCTGCCTGGCGTCCTTGGTGTCGGCGGTGTTGGATTCAGGCGGCGACAGACCTGGTGGCCGCCAAGGCCGGAAGCCCTGGCTCGTCGGGTGGCATGGCCAGCGAGTCGATCCAGCGGTCTAGGCGGCGTGCCTCGCGAACCATGAGCTCGGGTTCGCGGAACGTGTTTGTCAGCAGGGCGATCCCCTGGTAGGAGGCGATCAGCGCCATGGCGAGGTCGTGCGCGTCGCGTCTGCCCATCGACCGGAACTGCTGCTCGCACCAGTCGATCATGAGCTGCATGAGGATCGCGCTGGCGCGCTCGACGTCGTCGTCGCGCTTGCTGAGCTCCGAGCACAGCGTCCCCTCGGGGCAGCCGTACCGCGCCGCTAGCTCGCGCTGATCTGTGATCGCGCGCACGAGGGCTTTCAGTCGTGCCTGGGGGGTGCGGTGGCGATCGAACGACGCGAGCATCGTCTGAATGTCGTGCGCATGAGAGTCGATCGCTGCTTGGACGAGTTCGTCCTTGGTCTTGAAGTAGTAGTAGACGTTGCCCACGGGCACGTCGGCCGCTTGCGCGATGTCCGCGAGAGTCGTCTTCTCGACCCCCTGCTGGTGTAGGACCAAGCGCGCACCATCGACCAGCCGCTGGCGCTTGTCGGGCACGGGTCGCCCATCCCTTACGTCGACACCGAGCCCGCCACCACCGCTGCTATTTGAGTCAGACATCTCACTGAAAGGATAGCGGCCTTCGCGGAGCGTCTGTGTTAGGTTAGTCAGGCCACTAACTCAGACTTTCAGGAGGAGGCCTGCATGGCCGCATCAGTCGCAGCAGTCGCATCAGTCCCTCAGTCGTCGTTCCTCGCTAGTCGTCGCGGCAAACTCACCCTGGTGTTGCTGTGCGTGGTCGCATTCCTCGACTTCCTCGACGGGTCGATCGTCAACGTCGCGCTTCCCTCGGTCCGACACGACCTGCATTTCTCGGTTCAGAGCCTGCAATGGGTGGTCAGCGGCTACCTGCTCACGTATGGCGGCTTCATGCTGCTCGGGGGCCGCGCCGCCGACCTGCTCGGCCGACGCCGGATCCTCGTCGCGGGAACGTCGCTGTTTGCGCTCGCTTCGCTCGTCGGCGGCCTTGCCGGCAGCGAGGCGATGCTGGTGGGCGCGCGCCTCGCGCAGGGTCTCGGCGCCGCGATGATGTTCCCGGCGGCGCTCTCGATCCTGACAACGACGTTCAGCGAGGGCACCGACCGTCACAAGGCGCTCGGCGCCTGGAGTGCGATGGCCGGCCTTGGCGCCGCCGTCGGAGTGTTCTTCGGCGGCGTGCTCTCTCAGGGACCCGGGTGGCGCTGGGTGATGTTCGTCAACCTGCCCTTCTGCGCGCTGCTGCTCGTCGGGGCATTCCGGCTTATTGCTGGAGACCGGCGCCGCGCGCGGTTTGCAAATTTCGACACCACCGGGGCGATCCTCGCGACCGGCGGCATGCTGCTTCTGGTCTACGCGATCGTGAAGGCGCCCGACGTTGGCTGGGGTGCGGCCCGCACGATCGGCGAGCTCGCCGGCGCACTCGCGCTGCTTGGCGCGTTTGTGATCAACGAGCAGCGCCACCGAAACCCGCTGGCCCCGCTCTCGATCTTTCGCATCAAGGGGCTCGCGGCGGCGAATGTCACCCAGATGATCGCGATCGCGGGCTTCTACTCGATGTTTTTCTTCGTCACCCTCTACATGCAAAACGTGCTCGGCTACTCGCCGATCCAAGCGGGGTCAGCGTACCTGCCGGTCACCCTCGGCCTCGGGATCGCCGCCGGCATCTCCTCCCAACTGTTCGTCCGCATCGGCACGCGGCCGGTGATCATCGCCGGCTCGCTGGTCGCCGCCGGCGGCATCTACTACCTCTCGCGCGTCCCCGTCCATGGCTCCTACCTGCCCGATCTCCTACCCGGCCTTGTGATCATGTCGCTCGGCCTCGGGGCCGTGTTGGTGAGCGTTCAGACGGCGGCAAACGCCGGTGTGCCAGCAGACAAGGCCGGGCTCGCCGCCGCGCTGGTCAGCACCTCACAGCAGCTCGGTGGCGCCCTCGGACTCGCGATCTTCTCCGCGCTCGCCACGTCCCGCACCCACCACCTACTGGTGGCCCACGCTACACGAGCAGATGCGCTCACCT
>DASWFM010000145.1:0-4727 GCA_036394235.1 Solirubrobacteraceae bacterium
GCACGGCTTCCTCGCCGCCGCCGCCGACTGGGACTCCGGCGGCCTACAGGTCCGCGAGCTCGCGCATCCAGCCGAGGGCCCGGGGAGGGCGGTCCTCTACCGTCCGGACATCGGCGGCCTGCTGCCCGTGTACGTGGCCGACCGCTACGAGGGCCTTGAGACGCGCACCTTCGCCGAGTGCAGCCCCGAGCAGGTGGCGCGGTACGTCGCCGCCAACGTCGCCGCGGCCGCCGAGGTGGCGGCGCTCGCCGGGCCCGAAGCCGCGCTCGCGAACCACCTCGTGATGGGGCCGCTGATCCTCGCCCGGGGACTCCGTGGGCAGGTGCCCTACGCCGTCAAGATCCACGGCAGCGCTCTCGAGTACACGGTCAAGCCGAACCCGGAGCGCTTCCTCGCGTCCGCCCGGGAAGGCCTCGCGCCGGCGCGCGGTGTGCTGGTCGGCTCCCATCACACGGCCGCCAGCCTGTGGGAGGCGATCGGCGAGCCCGACCTGCCGCTGCGCACCCGCCTCGGCCCGCCAGGCGTCGATGTGGCGCGGTTCGCGCCGCGAGAGCCCGCCGCCGCCGAGGCCGGCCTCGCTCGGCTCGCGGCCCGCCTGCGAGCCGAGCCAACGCCGCCGGCCGCCGCCGGCGCGCCGGCCAGCGCCTTCGAGCGCGACCCGCGGGAGGCCGCGGCGGCGGTCGAACGGCTGCAGGCGCAGCGGGGACAGATCGTCGCCTTCGTCGGCAAGCTGATCGTCAGCAAGGGCGTCGATCTGCTGCTCGCCGCCTGGCCGCTGGTGCTCTGCAGGCTGCCTGACGCGAGCCTCGCGGTGGTGGGCTTCGGCGCCTACCGCGAGGGACTGCTCTCGCTCGCGAGGGCCCTGCGGGAGGGTGACATCGAGGCCGCCCGCGGGGTGGCGCTCGCGGGCCGCGCCCTGGAGGATCCGGCCGCCCCGGCGCAGCCCTTGCGCTACCTGCTCGCCTTCCTCGAGAGCCTCGAGGGGGCCGAACGCGAGCGCTACCTCGCCGCCGCGGCGACGCTCGACGAGCGGGTGGTGCTGAGCGGACGGCTCGAGCACGAGGAGCTCGCCGAATTGCTGCCGGCATGCACGGCGCTGGTCGCGCCGAGCACCTTCCCCGAGGCGTTCGGGATGGTCGCGGCCGAGGGGGCGGCATGTGGCGCGGTCCCGGTCGTCGCACGGCACTCGGGCCTCGCCGAGGTCAGCGAAGCGCTCGCCGCCGCCGTGCCGGCCGAGGCTGCCCGGTGGCTCTCCTTCGCCGTCGACGACGAGGCCGTGCGATCGCTGGCGGCCTGCCTGATCGGCTGCCTGACCGCCGATCCGAAGCTGCTTGCGCGGACCCGCGAGGGCCTCGTCGCGACCGTCCGCGAGCGCTGGTCATGGGAGCGCGTGGCCGCCGGCGTGATCGCCGCCTCGCAAGGTCGACTCGACGGCTTGCAGAGGCCCTGAGCGCCCGTCCCGCGGGCTCAGCCGGACGCGCGGGGCAACCGCGCCTTCGGATAGTGTTCCGCCCTCCGATGAGCTCCCAAGGCGAGGTTCACGAGTCACCGCGGCAGGCGGGACGAGCAAGGCGCGGCCTGCCTTGCCGGGTCCTCGGTGCCTGCGCGCCGGCCCTCCTCGCGCTCGTCCTCGCCGGCTGCGGGACCGTCAAGGGCGGCGACGACGTCAACCTGATCGCGGGCAAGAAGGCCTTCGTGTCCAAGTGCGGCTCCTGCCACGCCCTCGCTCGCGCCGGCACCAAAGGCATCGTCGGGCCGAACCTCGACGAAGCCTTTAGGGGCAGCATCGAAGAAGGCCTCCAGCGCAACACCGTGCGGGGCGTCGTCGAAGGCCAGATCCAGTTCCCGAATCCCGAAGGCGCGATGCCCAAAGACCTCGTCAAGGGCTCGACGCTGAGGGACGTCGCAGCCTACGTCGCCAAATTCGCCGCACGTCCCGGCAAGGACACGGGATTGCTCGCGAGCGCCGTCGAAGCGCCGGGCGCGGGTAAGCCGGCCGTCGAGAAGGGCGGCAAGCTCTCGATCTCCGCGAGCCCCAGCGGACAGCTCGCCTACGTGACCAACAAGGCGACTGCAACCGCGGGGGCGGCCACGGTTGAAATGCCGAACATCTCAGGGGTCAGCCACAACATCGCGATCGAAACGGGCGAAGGGGGGGCGAGCGCCAAGGGCGCCAAGCTCGGCGCGAGCGAATTCACGACGAAGAGCACGGCCACCGTCCACGTGACCCTGAAACCCGGCACCTACACCTTCTTCTGCGAGGCTCCCGGACACCGCCAGGCAGGGATGTTCGGCACGCTGACCGTCAAGTAGCCCGCCCGCCGGCCGCGCGGAGGTGCGGGCATCAGACGGAGCGCTGCGCGACACTACGGGCGTGGCGCGGGTGAATGCCAGCTTCACGATGGACATGCCGCCCGAGCAGGCGCAGGCGATGTTCGTGCGCGACCTGCTGCCGGACCTGCACAAAGACGGGGGCTTCGTCCTCTACGAGGAACGGCCGGGCAGGCTCGAGCTCTCCAAAGGGGTCGTCGAAGACAGCCCCCACAGCCTCGCGGAGCTCTCCGACCCGGACGTCGCGGGTCACCCCGAGGAAGTCGAGGAACCCGAGCTGAAACGCGCCGAGCCGGGAGCTCCGACCGTTGCCTTCCAGGACGCGCCGGGCGGCCGCCGGGGAGCCCCCGGGCCGCCGGTCTACTCGGACGTGCGCCGCTGGATCTCGCGCCGGCTGGACATCGAGTTCGCCCCGGAAGGAACGGGCACGCGCGTGACGCTCAAAGGCCATGCCGAACGCGACGTTCGCGACGCTCTCGGTCGCCTCGGCTCGCCCGGGCACTGGCCCGCGACGGCGAACGAGCCGCACGACTGATCCCGCTCCGCCCGCCGTGCCGAGCTCAGATCGCGCGCACGAGCAGCACGATCGCGATCAACGCGATCACCACGGCGACCACGTAGAGCAGGAGGCGGAACGCCTCTCCCTCGGATCGCAGGGGATTCAACATTCAGACACCCCTACTTCTCTGGGGGTTGTGGATCAAGCGGGTCAAGGACGCAGGGAGCGAAGTGTGCTGAAGCACACGAGCGACCGAGGACGCCGAGCCGCACCGGTCCACGACCGCCAGAGCGTCAAAGGATGTAGACGGAGAAGTACACGATCAGCCACATCACGTCGACGAAGTGCCAGTAGATCCCCGGCACTTCCACGCCGCGATGCTGCTCCGGGCTGTAATGCCCACGGAAGGAGCGCACGGTGACGAACAGCAGCAGCAGCAGGCCGATGAAGACGTGGGCGCCGTGCAGGCCGGTGAGCGAGAAGAAGATCGTCTGCTGCGCGGCGTCCTGGGGGGCGAAGCCGATGTTCGCGTACTCGTTGATCTGGACGAACAGGAAGGTGCAGCCAAGCAGGAACGTCAGCAGGATGCCCGCCTTCAGGCCGAAGCGGTTGCCTTTCTTGAGGCACTGCTCGGCCCAGTGGAGCGTGAAGGAGGAGGACACCAGGATCGCGGTGTTCATCCCCGCGACTTCGACCGGCAGCTTCGTGCCGGGCGCCGGCCAGGTGTCGCCCTGGGACACGCGGATGAAGAAGTAGGCCGTGAAGAAGGCGCCGAAGACCATCACCTCGGAGATGATGAAAAGCAGCATCCCCAGCAGCTGCGGCTCGACGCGCGAGCTGCGGTTGGCCTCCGGAGGGCCGTGGTGCTCGGCGTGCCCGCCGGCGTGTGCGACGCTCGCGGCCTCCATCAATCGACCTCCGGTCTCACGAAACTAGGCCGCCGTGGCCGGTGTCGCGGAGGACTGGGGGTCGACCACCACGTGCTCAACGGGCGCCGAGGTGGCGCCTCGAACTCGCTCGATCAGGTCGGAGCGCAGCCATCCCGAGCGCTCACCGGGAAGCGTCGAGATCACGATGTCGTCGACCTTGAACAGCTCGAGGGCGTTCATCGTCGCCGTGTACGGGTCCGGATCGCCGATCATGCCGGAGCTGAGCAGCCCCGCCTCGTTCAGGTGGTCGAGCATCTTCGCGAGCCGTGCCCGCGCCTCACGAGGCGCCGAGCCGCTGCCGTCGACCTGCGGTACGACGGCGATGAACAGCGTCCTTTCCGTCCCCGCCGCGATCTGCTTGAGGCGCTCCAGCAGCTCCTCGCCGGAGGAGGTCTTGTTGGCCACGACCAGCGTGACCTTGAAGGGCAGGCCCTCCTGCTCGATGTCCACGACCACGTGCTCGACGGGCAGGCCGGTGGCATTGCGGATCCGCTCGATCAGATCGCGGCGCATCCAGCCCGAGCTCTCCGCCGGGTGGGTCGAGACGATGATCTCGTCCGGCCGGTGCTCGGCGACCGCGTCCATCGTCGCCGAGAAGGGGTCCGCGTCGCCGACTTCGCCGGTCGCCCCGAGGCCCTCCTCCGCGACTGCCGAGAGGGCGAGGTCCACGCGAACCTGCGCCGCTTCGCGCACCGCTTCGTCGTAGATCACGAAGCCGGCCGAGGGCTTGGTCGCCGGCACGACCAGGCGGAAGCGCGCGCCCGGCTGGAGATTGGCCTTGTCGCGGACGGCTTCGAGCAGCTTCGCGCCACCGAGCGTTCGGTTGGCGACCACCAGGATCTCTCTCACGGCTTCCTCCTCATCGACTGGGCTCTCTCAGCACGCCGCCCGCGGCGGCCGGGGTGCGGGCGAAGATGCCATGGACCGCGCCGGGGACGCCGTACTCATACGGACCGCCGACGACCGTC